>JAKAAL010000305.1 GCA_021802375.1 Bacillota bacterium
ATGACCAAGCCCATTCGCCCACGGCTCCCCAGACCAGGCGTCCAGCATCACCGCCGAAAGCGCTTCTCTGAAAAGGAGGCATCTGCCCCAGGGATAGAAACGGCGAAAACCAACATGTGAGACGCTACCTTCCCTCTTGGCCCTTCGAGCAGGCCCTTTATGACACCGTAAATCAAGACAAGTCTTACGGTCGGCCCTAGCGTTTTTAGGCGGTGTTTCGGCCCGCCGCCATTTGAAGGGTGGCTTGAGGGTTCGGCCTTGAGCCACCCCATGGCTAACGATGGCGGATCTTCTGCATGCGTTCTCATGTAAAGATGCAAGGTCCCCACGAATGAGGGCGAATGGGCTTGGTCATCGTGACTTTCTGGAGATCACTTTCGGATCGAAAATCAACTGGCGACCCCGACGCCGATTCTAAAAAGCCCACTGGTCCGCAGCGTGCACAAACGGGTCCGATGGTATTGGTGGTTGTCTGGATAGCGCCTCTAGGCTGGGCACATATCGTCGATGCAACACGATGCATCCCCAAAGTGAAAATTCTCCCTAGGCGCTCACAGAGGCCACCGGGACGGTCCAGGATAAGCTTCGACGATGCAGACCGGGCAGCGCTGCACGAGGACGGCATGCTTATTCACCCGAAACGGCGAAACCAGCGGTCCGTCCGAAAGGCTGCGCCATCAGCAAAAGACTCATCCTGATGGCACGCTGCACCCCTAGAAAAGCGGCAGCGGCGCAAGGTTGCGCCGCTGCCGCTTTGATCCACATTACCGGTTTCAAAAGGCTTGCTTGCGAGTCAACAGGTCCCGTCACCGAGATACTTATGTAGCTTACGGTCTCATCCCGGCGGCGGGGTTCACCCCGAGATGGGGATCTCGGGCTTTCACCGCGAGGACCTAACCTCGAGCGCTCTTCGCTATTGGATGCCCCAGGCGTGCAAATGATCGAGGCTAATCTTCAAACTCTCAAATGGATTGCGCTGGCAAATGTCTTGCTCGACCATATACCAGCGCGTGCCAGCGGCTTCAAGCGCCTTTAGAATGCGAGGCCAGTTCAAGTTTCCCTCCCCGACCTCCGCCATGGTCTGCTTACCGTCTACCATCGTCATGTCCTTCAAGTGCACTAAGGGCAAGCGGCCAGCCATGCGTTCAATCCAACCGGCGGGATCACCGCCCCCGTGTTGGACCCAGTAGAGGTCAAGCTCGGCCTCCAAAGCCGGATCCGAGTCTCGGAACAAGACTCCCAGACCCACCTCTTGGCCGACTCGCTCAAACTCGAAACTGTGATTGTGATAGCTAAGGGAAATCCCTTCCGCCTTGAGCTTTTTTGCGGGCTCTGATGCCAAGCGGGCAAACTCAGAATAGCCAGCCGCGCTGCGAAACTCGCCCGGCATCGAAGCAATGGCGGTGTATTCGCACTGCCAGGTATGAAGGTTCTCAACCACACGGGCAAAATCCTCACTTAAGTCCTTCCAGGAGACGTGAGTCGCTGCGGCCACCAATCCTTCTCCTTGAAGCATGCGCGCCAGTTCTTTGGCATCCACCGGGCCTAGGCCGGACATCTGCACCGCGGGATATCCCATTTGACGCACGCGCTGGAGCGTCTCACCGATCTCTTTTGCCGTTTTCGTATACTCTCTCACGGTATATAGTTGGGCTGCCAGTTTCATCGCTCGACCCCCTTCAAATGTTAAACGCCCCAAGACGGACCTGAGGATTTGGCCATGCGCTCACGTAATAGCGTTTCAAAGTGGTCCTCATCAAAGGGCAGATCGACCCAAGAATCCGTCCACGCCGAGAGATGCATGGCGTTGGACAGCGACAACCCGCGAAGGCCGTCACCTCCCGGTGCAATGAGGTCTGCACCCGAGGCTATCGCTTGTACCCAGTTTTGCGTAATACCGCGATGCCCCGTTTCCTTGCCTCGAATGGGAATCTCCACACGCCATGCCTCAGGCGCTCCGTGGCCCCCGCGATAGGTGCGATTAAATTCACGTTCCGAGGTCACCAAGCGCCAAAACTTGAGGCTCCCGTCTTCGACCACGATCTTGCCCCGGTCGCCCGCAATTTCTAAGCGGTTGGTACCTGGAGCTTCCCCGGTGGTCGTAATGAAGGTCCCCGTAGCGCCATTGGGATACTCCACATAGGCCATCACATCGTCTTCCACTTCAATCTGATGATACTTGCCAAAGCTCATGAACGCCCGCACGCGCGTGGGCATCATGTCCACGGTCCACTGCCACAAATCCAGCTGATGGGGCGACTGATTCATCAGCACCCCCCCGCCTTCTCCCGACCAGGTGGCCCGCCAAGCGCCTAAGTCATAATAACTTTGCGGCCGATACCAGTGCGTCACTGTCCAACTCGTGCGCTTGATCGGCCCTAGTTCTCCGCTCACCACCAAATCCCGCACTTTTTGGTAGAGCGGACTGGTCCGTTGGTTGTACATCAAGCCGAAGATGAGGCCCTTGGATCGGGCCAATTCTTCCAAGCCTCGCGCAGCCTTGGTGTAGACGGCCACCGGCTTTTCGCATAAGACGTTGAGTCCGTGCTCAAGGGCACTCCGCGATAAGACGGGGTGGAGAAAGTGGGGCGTGGCCACAATCACCCCATCGCAAAGTCCTGACGACAACAGCGCCTCGGCGCTCTCGAACCTCTGCACGCCATCGCCCAAATGCTCTGCCGCCCAACGGAGCCGCGAAGGATCGGGATCTGCCACCGCGGTCAGCTCTGCTCCGGGGATCTCCCCGCCCGCAATCCAGCGGGCGTGGTCACTGCCCATAATGCCTATACCCAAAATCCCAATACGCACCAAGCCTACGACCTTCTTTCGTATGAAATGCAGTGGCATCCGTCACTGCCCCCTACCAGCATACCGCTTTACTTCGCGATCGGATGCACCCGAATGGCCATTAGCAAAGTGTCGGGGTAGGCATTGCTAGGATCGGCATAGGGGTTCGAAGGGGTCGGCCATCCCGTATAGGCATTGGTCTGATACTCGTACCAGACGGGGCCGTAAAATAGGGAAATCACCGGTACGTCTTTGAATAAGGTGGTTTCGATCTGGTCCATGAGCCTTCGCTGCACCGCCGGCTTGGTGGTCTCAGCATAGGCACTGAGGGCGGCGTCAGTCGCCTTGTTGTTCCAGCGCTCATAGTTTGAGGGGGCAAGCTGGCCGATTTTCGCGGACTCATTGGAATTTAGCAGGGCATTGTAGGTCAGCCAAGGATTAGGATAGGTGTCAGTGAACCCCATGGCCATCTGGTAGCGTCCCGTCTCATAGTCGTTGCTCCACGTGGACACGGACGTCGAGACTTCGGTGACCTTGATGCCAATGGCCTTAAGATCTTGCGTGATGATGGACTCGTCTTGGATCATGTCGGTATAGGCACTTGGACCCACTAGGGTAAATTGGACCGGCTTGCCCTTAGGGTTCAAGAGAACGCCAGCCGGACTCTTGTGGTATCCGAGTTGCGCCAACAATCGGAGGGCCTTTCTAGGACTATAAGCGTAGGCGTACTTTCGTGCCAGTGCCGAAGGCACCAGGCCTTTTTGAATTCCCGGGGGCACCACGGCCTGATTGGCAGGTTTGGGATAGCCATACTCTCCATGCAAGGCAATGCTCGACCGATTGATGGCATAGGCCAGGGCCTGGCGGAACTTCACCTGGTTGAACGGTGGCTTAGTCAGATTGAGATACAGCACTTGGGCCGATCCCGACGGAAACCAATAATGGTAGTATTTGGGGTTGCGCGAGATATAGGTCTTTTTAATCCCGGGAGTAAAGATCGTGGCCCAGTCAATTTTCCCCTCGGAGAGAAGCAGGTCCGTACTCGTGTTGCTCGTCAAATCCATAAACTGCATTTCTGGGATCTTGACCTTCGAACGCAGCCAAAAGTCTGGATTGGGCTTTAACGTGTAGCCTCTCGAGGTAAAGCGGGCCAACTTGAAAGGACCCGAAACCACGGGACTCGGGTCGGTGAATTTTACCGGATTCGTAACCTTGGCCCACTGTGACTCCGGCAAAATCGGCGTGGTGGCAATGAAAAACCAATCGGGCACATCTGCCTTGGCAAAGTCGAAAATCACCTGATTTCCCTTAGCCGTCACCGATGACAACGTCGGCCATAGGCCATTAAAATCCAAAGCGGGATATTTCTTCAGCAGGTTGAAGGTAAAGGCCACGTCTTTGGCGGTCAGTGCCTGGCCGTTGGACCACTTCACCCCGGACCGCATGGTAAAGATCAGTTCTTTACTATTGACCCAGTGATAGCTGGTGGCCAAAGCAGGTGTCTGCCTGCCATTGAGATCGTTGACGATGTAAAGCGGTTCAAACATATACTTGTATCCCGACAAATTGTTAGTACCAAATGGGTTAAAGTTCTTCAGCAACAAAGGGGATCCATAGTCAAAAGCCACCGTTAGCGGCGGAATCGTCTTGGCCGCCGCCATACTCGATGATCCTACCGCCACCAGCAATCCTGACGCCGCCAGGGATGCTACCGCCGCTACCCGCGAATGCTTCGTCATGTCGTCCACCCTCCTAAAATATCCTAGATAGGCTTGCACACTCCTGCCTTATCCGATTGAAGTCCGCCCGACTGGTAAAACTTCACCGTGTCGGGCAAAAAATCCGTCTTAAGAAATTTTCCCCTTAATGCGTCGTATACTATCACGAGGTGCACACGTTAACAAGTCTTAATATCTGAGTATAATCCGTAAATTTGAATGAACGTGGGCAAGCCCATTTCTAAGTGACCGCGAAAGATGATCGGGCATGCAACGCGATGGCTTTGCCGAATGGTGTCCGACCGAGATGAGATCGGAGATCGGCTGAGGACGCAGCCGCAACCGACTCCACTCGTCACCGACCAATCTTCTTTATTTTCCCATGCCCTAAGCACCTTTGACGCCGGAACAGATGGACCCCTAGCCAACTTCTGCTTCGGTTCTCCTTGGCCCTCCATGCGCAAGGCTTGCTTGGCTTACTTACGTCCGGTCTCACACTACCTAACATCGCTCCAATGCCATCGCGCATCTTTGAGGGACTGTCGCTGCGTGGACCTCAGCGAATAGGACCGCTTCCCGAAAGGTTCGGCACCCGACCTCTCGCCACAAGATCACACCTTTGCTGCTGGGCAACGCTGTGCCATGGTCCCAGGGACTGAAAGACCGCCCCAGTCAAAGGGAACCTCATAGTCTAAGACGTGAGCATCGTGCTAAAATACGTCTGAACCTTAAGAGCTTCATTCTAATTGGTGGGCAACATAATGCAGGGAGGGGGTCCTCATGGGGGTTACCATCAAGGACATCGCCAAGATCTTGAACGTGTCCCACACCACCGTTTCCCGCGCCCTCAACGACAGCCCCTTGATTAGCCCTCAGACTAAAGAGCGCGTGCTAGCCATCGCTCGACAGTTAAATTACACTCCCAATTTCAGCGCCAAGAGCCTAGTGCAAAACCGGTCCTATAACGTTGGTTTGTTTTTCTCCACCTTTGCCCCTTCGACATCCCCGCACTTCTTACGTGAAACCATTCGCGGCGCCAAGAGTGGCATCGACCCGCACTTTAATTTGGTCATTGATGCCATCGAAGGCTATCCCGATTTTCAGTCCATCGACCATCGACGATTCGATGGAATGATCGTCATGAGTCAGTGCGATAGCGATCGGCTGTTTATCGAGTACGCCTTGAACAACCATATGCCCATCGTGTTATTGAATCGGACCATCGAGGGTGCGCGACTTCCAACCGTTTTATCGGATGACCGAATCGGAGCTTATCAAGCTGTAAGCTACCTTATTGACCATGGTCACCGCGACGTGGCCCTGATCGAGGGCCATCCAGGCTTTTACTCCACCCAGATGATCCCTGGAATTTC
>JAKAAL010000306.1 GCA_021802375.1 Bacillota bacterium
CCACCAAAAATGAGAGGCTCTCGCGGTCTGGAGTCCCATATACCTGGCGTTTTAGCGAAGAAGTATAATGGTTTTCCGGGGTCTGGCCGACGCAGGTGACATAGTGGCGGTGCGATCCGGGGATAACCATGACGGGGCCATTGGTGGCGAGATTTTCCGTCAAGGCTAGCGACATGCTCAGTGCGCGCATGCGCGGCATGCCGTCTTCGACGTGCCAGGTTTCAAAATCGGAATGCCAATAGAATTCCTTGCCCGAAAAGCCCGACTTAAAATTAATCCGGGATTGGTGAATATAGACGTCTCCCCCTAACAGTTGCGTGGCTATGTGGACCAGGCGAGGGTCCTGAGAAAGTCCTTTGAAGTAGGCGTCATCGCGGTGTACGGCAAATATGGACCGGATGCTATCGGACTCCGGTTCGCGAATGACTTCGGGTCTCGTAGCCGTCGCAGGTTGATCCCATAGGATATCCTTGGCCTGTTGAATGGCCTCGACTTCCGCTGGGGAGAAGACGGAGTCGATAAACAGAAATCCGTTTTTTTGATAGGATGCGACTTGCTCTTGGGTCAAAGGGCCATGAGCTGGGTCACCATAGACTACGGGGTCTTCGCGATCAAGGATGCGCGGCTCATCGAGGACCCTCGATGGATAGACGTCGACTTCGGGATGGCTTAGCATGATGAGACCTCCTGTAGGCAATAGCCTAATATTCGCTGACTAGGGGATACACGCCATTTTCATCGTGCACTTCATGGCCCGTGACAGGGGGATTAAAGACACAGACCATGCGGATGTCGGTGATTGGCCGCATAACGTGGCGTTCGTGGCCGTCCAAGGTATAAAGCGTACCTGGACGGATGAGATAACGCTGCCCGCTGTCTAGGTCCTCCAGCTCGCCTTCGCCTTCGATGCAGTAAACGGCTTCGATGTGGTTTTGATACCACATGGTGGTTTCGGTGCCTTGGTACATGACCGTGTCGTGCAGTGAGAAGCCCACCCCGTCTTTAGCCAACAGCAAACGTCGACTTTTCCAGGTCTTCGCCCTGACGTCGTGTTCGGATCCTTCGAGTTCTGAGAGTTTTTTTACGATCACGCGGGTTCCTCCTTGGTTGACGCTCGTTTAGGGTCATTGCTTAAGAATTACTTACCAAAGTTTTGGCAACGACCGCAGCACTTTCGCCAAGTCGTTTTAGGCCGTCCGCCAATGCGTCATCGGTGATGGTCAGCGGAGGCAGGAGTTTAACCACCTGACCATCAGCGCCGGAGGTCTCCACGAGTAGGCCGCGGGCAAATGCCTCTTGGCTGATAGCGTGTGCGGCCTCGGCATCATCCACCGCTAAACCGTAGATGAGACCGCGACCGCGCACTTCCGCGCCGAGTTCAGGCAGTTCTTCGGCTAAGTTCTGCAAAAAAGCCTCCACCGTTTGCCCGCGTTTGAGGGTTTCCTGCTCCAGGCGTCGATCTTCCCAAAAACTGAGCGCTTCCGTTGCCGTTACGAAGGCCGCGTTGTTGCCCCGAAAGGTGCCGTTATGCTCGCCCGGTGACCACTTTTCGTCAAATTCAGGGCGTATCAGGGTGAGCGCCATGGGGAGTCCATAGCCGCTGATAGACTTGGAGAGACAGACAATATCGGGATGAATCCCGGATTGCTCGAAACTGAAGAAGGGACCCGTGCGACCGCATCCGACTTGCACGTCGTCGACGATCAAGGGGACCTTGTGCTGCCTACAGATCGTTTCGACCGCTTTAAGCCAAGCCGTGCTAGCCACATGGACGCCGCCTTCGCCCTGTACCGTTTCTAGGATCACAGCCGCGGGCCGGGATACCCCACTGCCCTGATCGTAGAGGCACCGTTCGAGGTAGTCGACGGTATCGAGCCCATCGCCAAAATACTGGTCAAAGGGAACGTGGACAGTGGACGACAGCGGCACTCCGGCACCCGCCCGCTTAAATCGATTGCTGCTCAGGGCTAGCGCGCCCAAGGTCATGCCATGGAAGGCATTGGTGAAGGCAATGACCGTGTGCCGGCCCGTCACTTTGCGGGCAATCTTCAGAGCGCTTTCGACCGAGTTGGTGCCCGTGGGTCCGGGAAACATCACCCGGTAATCGAGATGACGGGGCTTGAGGATGACTTGATTAAAACGGTTGAGGAATGCGGCTTTGGCCTGGGTGTGCAGGTCCAAACTATGGACGATGCCATCCTGCTCGAGATAGTCAATGAGCTTTCGCTTCAGACGGGGATGATTGTGACCGTAGTTGAGGGCTCCCGCCCCGGAAAAGAAATCAATGTAGGTCCGACCGTGCTCGTCCCATAAGGTGTGACCCAAAGCTTTGCTGAAGATGCTGGGAAACTCGCGGCAGTAGCTGCGAACATTGGATTCGAGCGATTCGAAAATCGTCGTCGTGGAGCTGGGTTGCATCGTAGACGTGTTATTCGCCTCCTTCAATTAGTGGTAGAGCGGTTTTTCCTGTGCGCCAAGGGACCGATTTCGATCAAGTCCTCAGGATCGTGGCCGGTGGTGGCAAAATGCTCGCGTGAAAACAGGGAACGGGTCTTCAAGGGAGCATTCCAGTCTGCGGCTAACTGCTCAAAGAGACCCATGGAAGGCCCGTTGTTAGGGGTGATGGTGGCCTCAATGTAGGCGATATGGCGGCATAAAGGGCCGGCCAAGATGGACTGAAGGAGCAAACTGGCTATCCCCTGGCGGCGATGCTCTGGATCGACGGCGACCTGCCAGACGAAAAGGCGATCCTTGGCCTGTGGGGAAATGAAAGAGGTCACAAATCCTAAAAGTCCATCGCTCCCCTTGGCGACGTGACAGGTCTCAGCGAAATACTGGGTTAGCATCAGATAGGTATATAGCGAGTTGTCGTCGAGCTTCGGGGTTTTGGCCACCAAGACCCACATGGCATAGGCATCGTCGGGCGTGGCTTGATCAATGCTGATCGCGTTCGAGAATCTCACCTCCCCCTCAATCCAGGTCGTTGCGGCAGTCTAGCCATTAGGAGAGCCCGTGGACCATTGTATGATGAGTGGGCCGGAGGTTTAAGCTAGCTAAGCGGGGCGTAGGCTGTGTGAGCCTTGGCCAGACGCTGGAATCCAAAGCCATTCCCACGCTCTTGCAAGAATTCTTGCGCTCCCGGCCCGATTTGATCCCAAGGACCTTTCGACAAGGCGCTGAAAGCGTTGCGGCCCTAGGCAAAGTTTAGCAGTCGGCACCCCCATTACGATCACGACGGTTCAGCCACTCTTTAGGCGAAAGAACGAGATTTGCGACCATTGGGCCGGATTTTGCTATGATGGAGCGGAAACTCA
Organism: Bacillota bacterium; assembly: GCA_021802375.1. The sequence goes on from JAKAAL010000306.1 coordinate 3,315, forward strand.
ATCGCAGGAGGAACCCCTATGATGCCTTCGTTGTTTGTCGCCCATGGATCGCCCATGATTGCCATTGAGGATACAGCCTACGCCGATTTTTTGGGTGAGCTCGGAACTCGGATTGGGCGGCCAAGGGCCGTGGTGGTCTTTTCCGCGCACTGGGAAAGCGCCCGCCAAATGCTTAGCACGGCCGCACGTCATGCTCCGATGTACGATTTTGGCGGATTTCCCGAGGCCTTATATCAAGTGCGTTATACGCCCCCCGGAGATCCTGATCTCGGTCAAAAACTCGCCGCGTCTTTGCAGGAACTAGGGGTGTCGGTCGAGCAAGATCGGCACCGGGCGCTTGACCATGGAGTGTGGACCGTACTGTGCCGACTCTTCCCTAAGGCCGATGTTGCCGTGATCGCCATGTCCGTGAACGCTAAACTCGACCCGAAAGAGCAGTATCGAATCGGTGCTGCGCTTGGTCCCTGGCGGAGCCAGAACGTTCTCATCATTGGCAGCGGGGTGACCGTGCATAATTTTGAGCTTTTGCGCCAAAGCCAGGATGCTCAGGTGAAGGAGCGGGTACTGGCCTTTGAGGATTGGTTGGAGGATGCGTTAAAGCGGTGGGACCTAAATGCCTTGTTTCACTACGAGACCGCGGCTCCGCATGCGGCGATGGCGGTGCCTCGCTTAGCCAATGAACATTTCGTACCTCTGTTTTACGCTATGGGCGCGGCCGAAGACCAAGGAAAGACGACAACGCTCTATCGTGATCTGCAATGGAATGTAATGACCAACAGCGTCTACCAATTTGGTTGATGCCCCAGGGCATGGGCAGGAGTTGCTGACGGTATCCAATGTCCGGTGGGTACTAGGATGTTAACGACCCGTGCGACTCCCCGGACCGAAGCGGTCTCTTTCCTTAAGGTAGGGTCGCACTGTCGGGTTGTTAACGACGGGTCTTCTCACGATCGTGGCGCTGCGACCGGTGTACGGTATCTATTCATTCGTCAATGGCGGGGTCGCATGGGCCTTTGCCCGTCGGACATCGTGTCTTGGGGGTAATCCAAACCACCGGGAATATTCCCGGCTAAACTGTGATGGGCTTTCGTAGCCTACCCGGAACGCGACATCGGCGGCGCCCATCCCTTCGGATAACAACAAACGCCGGGCCTCCTGCAGGCGCAGCTGTTTTTGGAACTGGATCGGACTCATGGCGGTCACCTCTTTAAAATGCCGATGCAGGGATGAGACACTCATGTTGGCCATGTCGGCGAGCTGTGCCATCCGAAAAGCCCGCTCAAAGTGATGGGTTATATAGTCGATGACGTCTTTGATGTGGTAAGCTGCGCTGCCCACATTGGCGATTTGCGCTAAAGCCGGGCCGCAAGACCCCTCCAGCACGCGATAGAGAATTTCTTTGGTGATGAGCGGCGCCAGGACAGGGATGTCTTCCCGATGATTGAGCAACCGCACCAAACGGATGACCGCATCGGACAGCGGTGGCTCCATGTGACTGACGAACATGGCGCGCTGCGCGGGATCTTTTGGTGCGACGTAGGATCGAGAATTTCTTAAAACCGATAAGACTTGATCGGGCGTAAACTCCAGCTTCAAACCCAAATATGGTCGGTCGGGAGAAGCGTCTGTCACTTGCGCGATGACGGGTAAGTTCACCGAGGCCAAAAGATAGTCGGTCGGGGTGTACGTAAAACACTCTTGTCCTAGCCAGACGTTCTTCGCTCCCTGCAGCACTAGGCAAAAGGAGGGGTTGTACATGCCGTAAGTGGGTGGAGCCAGGGTAGTCTGACGCATGAAAAATACGAAGGGTAGGGCAGTGCTATGCACCCCGTTCCCCTCGGTATGACATTCGACTAGTGCTGCGAGCTCGGTCCGCAGATCCGCCCCGTCCGACATCGACTCTCCCTCGTTTCTGTTAAGCGTGGTAGCCCGATTATAGCCCATCTTGCTCGTTTTACTACACGGCGGTGAGAGGATTGGGCAAGCATTTGGGACGAATGGGTTACCTTTTTGGCCCTAGAGACTACATAATTAAGAGGCGACTACAGGAATGTGCTAGCATAGGTGGCCGAGCGGTGGAACAGATTAACCATTAGGCACCACGAGGAGGCTCACACATGCAAACGATTACGTTAAACAATGGCGTGGAGGTCCCGATCCTCGGATTTGGAGTCTATCAAATCGCCGATGCGCTGGAGTGTGAACAAAGCGTCATAGACGCCGTGACGAACGGCTACCGGCTGATTGATACGGCGGCGTCGTATCAAAATGAAGCCGCGGTCGGTCGCGCCATCAAACGGAGCGGCATTCGCCGCGAAGAGCTGTTTATCACCACGAAACTCTGGATCCAAGATGCGGGCTATGAGCGCACCAAACGGGCCTTTACCAAATCCCTGGAACGGCTCCAACTCGATTATTTGGATTTATATCTTATTCATCAACCCTTTGGCGATGTGTATGGATCTTGGCGGGCGATGGAGGAATTGTACCGCGAAGGCCGTGTCCGCTCCATTGGCGTAAGTAACTTTGCCATGGACCGCCTAGTCGACTTAATCCTGCTTC
>JAKAAL010000307.1 GCA_021802375.1 Bacillota bacterium
CCGCAGGTTGCCCGCTCACACTGGGGTTGATTCTTCATACCGCCAGCTTACAACAGAAATACGTCAGAGTTCCGTGCTAACGACACGTCCGTAACCGAATATGTACCCACCAATTCCGTTGAGATGAATATTCCGACTATTTATGGGAGAAAACTGGGGATGACTCAGCTACGCCGTGGTGAGTGGCGAAGCGCCATCAAGCGTATCAACGATATTTTGTGCAATAAGCGGACCCAACGTCACGCAACTCATCGCGTCTGGCAAGATCAAGCCAAGCGGTCTGAAAGCAGTGAACGCTGCAAAAGCAGACGGACGTTGGTCCCCGATGATTTCCAACATAAGTTAGAGCAGGACTCTCCAGCGAAAGCTTTCGAAACGCTCAATGGACAGAACCGCTATGCGATATGCTATCGAATCCCGGGCTGCCAAAAAACCCGAACCGCGAAAGGCGCGAATCGACAAGTTTGTCGAGATGCTCGCCCGCAACCAAGAGTTTCATCCATAAAACGAAACGGCTGAACGCTTGCAGACCTTCATGCGTATACGGGGGCGTTAATCCCTTAAGAGAGACCCCACATCTTGAACGGCGCGTTCTTTGAGACTGAGCACGAGCTATATTCGTGGGCAAGGATAGCGCCCGAGAAATCGGGGAGCACAGGCCCGGCGGCAGCACGGTGTCGCCAGGAGTGTGTGGGGAAGGGAGGGATTTTGGTTTCAGTACGCGTGTATCGTGCCCTCTCCGTCGTACAATAAGTAAGAAGTCCTTACTGGGAGGGTGGGCATGGATACGGCCCGAGTCACCACGAAAGGGCAAATCACGATCCCCCAACAGATGGGCATCCAAACCGGAGACGTGCTCGCCTTTGTTGGGCAGGAGGACGGGACGGTGGTTGTCCAAAAACTTCGTCTGCCAGATGCGGGTGACGTTCAGGAGCGTTTCGCGCCCACGACCACAGCCGAAACCATTGCGGAAGAAGATGTGGTGCGGTGGGTCAAGGAAGTGCGGGATCAACAGTTCACGGAATGGGATTCCGGCCGGTCGAAGCGATCGCGTGACGAATGACTGCGGCGGGGTGCGCCGACTTAGTGACTAAGATGCGAATGTTAGTTAACGCGCTCAGGATCAGCTGAGGTTGGCGATGCGATGACGTCACTGTCGCAAACGGGGGTGATGATATGGCCGTCAACAAAGATACGCTCCATCGGCTCATTGACCGTCTCGACGAGCTCACCGACATTGAGACGGTGTATGCGGTGGTGAAATCGCTGGTCGAGCACGACGATCAAGCCTGGTATTGGACCGAACCCTGGCAACAGGGTGAACAAGAAGCCGATGCGGACAAAATCGCCGGTCGCATTAGCCGACGGTACACCTCGGCAACGGAGTTCATGAAGGACCTCCTGCAGGAACCCCCGGACGAATCCCGTTGAATCTTCAGCGGTCTGCCCGTTTCGTCAAACAGTTTCAACGCTTGTCCAAGGACGATCCTCGCCTCATTAAACAGCTTGAGAAGACGATCCAGTACCTTTTGCGATTTCCACCCGCGCATCCCGCCTTACGGATGAAGCGGATTCAAGGGACGCGAGGCATTTATAAATGCTCGGTGAATATAGACTCCGGGTGACCTTCGAATTTCTGGATCCCGAGACAATTTTGTTGCGCAACATGGATCACCACGATCGGGCGTTCAAGCGTTATTAAGGGATTGGAGCGAGGGCTCGAGTGTATTAATCGGGGCCAGCGGCGGGTAGTCGAAGATTGGATGTTTGGACGGGTATCTCGACCCCGTGATGGATGTTCGGCGTCACCAGGAGTGTCTGCGCTCCACCGTGGTCCAAATGGCGCGGCCCGCCTACCGTTCCGCCAAGACGACACCGACGGCACCCCCTGTCACCGTGGTGTTGGCGCGAGAAATCGCACCGCCCGACGAGGGAAATCCCATGGAATGGTTGCTTCTGACCACGCTGCCTGTGACCACGGGCGACGACGCTGCTCGCATCGTGACCTGGTATCGTGACCGATGGCGAATTGAACGCTTGCATTTTACGCTGAAAACAGGAGGTAGCCAGGTCGAAGCCCTCCAATTAGAAAGTCGCGAACGACTGGAACGGGCGATCACCTGGTATTCCATGGTGGCCTGGTGGCTACTTTGGATGACCTATCCGGTGCGCATCGACCCCGATCCGTCTCCGACGGTCGCGTTTTCGCCTGAAGAAATCGCCACCTTGGAACGCCTCGCGACCACGCAAAAACCTGCCCGGCCAGCCGGGCAACCCTTGACGCTCCGCGACGCCGTTCGGACGATGGCCAAACTTGGAGGGTTTTTAGCTCGAAAGAGCGATGGCGAGCCCGGGGTGAAACCCTTGTGGCGTGGATATCGCCCATTACAGCTTCTTGTCTGGTGGGATAAGGTGCCTCGCTCCCCCGTCGTAAAAAGCCGCCGATCGGCGTGATCCGTCGTCTTTGGCGACGGCCTATGTCCATTCCGCAAAACGCCGATGCCCTCGGCGCTTCATCCATCGTGTGCACGCGCCGTAGTTCCGATACGCTTCAACGGCTAGAGCGGATTATGGAAAAATATCCCTGGCCATGGGTAAAGATTAGATCCCCGCACGGGGTGGGCGACCACAAGATGGAAAATCTGCCATCATGAGGCAGAGGAAACGAATTTTAGGTGTCCACGCTATTGACATAAGTCCATGAGCGTTCCCGTGGCTCGGACCAGATAATCGGGGCACCCGAAGGATTATCGGGCGTGTAACGCCTTGTCGCCGCTAAAAATTGAGCGAAGGTGCCCGCACGAGCGCGCGCTCTCCTTTCACCAAGACTTCCCGACCCGCCTTCATCTATGCTGAAGCGCCGTAATGTCGGCGATGGGTAGGCCCGTAATCGCGGCAATCTGTTCGATCGGCAGACCTGCGACCAACATCCGGCGGACCATGTCTTCTTTGCCTTCTTCTCGTCCTGCCCGCTTAGCGGTTTCGATGGCAGTGGCATAATCGTGCAAGGCCTTTTGACGGGCTTCGTAACGTTGCCGCGTTTGTTCGTCGTGACTCAGAAATTCCAGGGTATTCAACGCTTTCTCCATGATGGGATCTCCTTTCACCAAGACTTCCCGATCGGCTTTCGTCTGCGCTTTCAAAAAAGCTAACCAACGGATCAAGGAACACTGCTCGAGGGGGTGCCTTGAGCCAATTTCGGCAACTCGAGAAAATGGATGGTCAGATGGTCGGTGAGCATGGCCCCGTCTTGATTGCATAGCTGGAACACATTATGCACGCGATCATTGGGTATTTCCACAAAGTCAAGGACGTTGATGGCGATGGCGGGATGCAAGGTGTGATACGTCTCCCCTTCATGCAGCTGACTTTCGTAGAGCTTGGTCCAGTAATAGAGGCTCCGTTCCCGCATTTCGCCAGTGTTCCGAATTTGGATTTCGATGTCAATCAGCGTGGCTTGGTCCGTGCGGGCCACAATATCCAGGACCGACATCTTATCCGTCAACGCATCTTTGTCGATGTAGGGATTGAGGAGCTGGACCGACGTCACCCGTGGCGCGCCCGTATCTTCAAAGATGCCATTGAGGAACGCGATTAAGATATCGGTGTGCTCTTCATCGATTCATCGCCAAACAGGCGTTTAGGGACCCTGCATCCTGGTGTTTGATCGCGGCATGGTGTCAGCCGCCAATCTAGCGGCCATCAAGGCGGCCCACCACACCTATCTGTCGGCGGTGGATCGCGATGCGTTGGCACACGTGCCCTTTCGCGTGAGAGATGATCGTTGCCGAATTCGTGCGGTCTTCCGGTAAGTACAGTAAACACTCCTGCCCGTTAGTGCATTAAGAACTACCGTCCCGAACGGGTAGTTCAACTACGTTTTGCACAATACGGCGCCCGTGCTTCCAAGAGAATTCCACCCGATATGGCACAGAACGGACCCCACTCAACCCCGCTCCACCCGATGCGTCTATCGCTTATTCAACCATCTTTTGCAAATAACCTAAAAAATAGGGGCGTGCCCATCGCGGTTTTGCCAAAAAGGGCCCTCCCGCGTAGAGCCATGCGGCATCCAGCGGTTACAAACCGGTTACCATCGGTTCCACCCGGGTTACCAAGGGCTCCACCGCGGCGACCCATGAGTCGCTGGGGTTCCCTGGATCCAGATTCAGGCTGAGCACCGTCCATCGTAAAAGCCCCCGTGTATGGGGGCTTTTTTTATTTTGCGCCGTCCACCCAAGCCACCTGAAAAGGAGGTGAACCCAAATGGCCAAACCGATCCACCCCGATCAACAGTATGTTTCGCCCCGGCAGGCTGCGCGAGTGCTCGGCGTGTCCGAATATCTCGTATACCAAGGTGTTACGGACAACACGATTCCGCATCGCACGCTCGGCAATCGCATTTTGATCCCGAAGGAATGGGTCATCCAAGACCAAGCCTAGCCTCTCGTGCGTCCCTGCACACCCACCACGGCGGACCCTCATCCCCGAGGATCCGCCGTGGCTGATCGCCCCCCCCCCCCACCATCCCTAGCGAAAGGTCGTGATCCCGTTGAGTATATCTCGTTGGATCGAAGAAATCATCACGGACGTGCCGGACGAAAGCCGCCGCGTGTTGATCGGCCTCGGTCACATCATGGATTCCGTGGCGGAAGGCCATAGCGAGGCCGCCGAGCGCGGACTGCGCCAGGCGCTCTGGGCCGTGCAAAAAAATCCTGGGAATCGCATCACCCTCCCGGCAGATGACGACCTCATCCGGTTTCGGGACACCGTGCCACCCAATCCCGACTGGGTGATCGAGGGCCTGGAACCCGGCGACGTCGGGGTCATCACGGCCCCAGACGGCATGGGCAAAAGCATGCTCTGTCTGGTGATCGCCCAGGCCGTGGCGGTCGGGCTACCCCTCTTCGGCCAATGGCGGGTCGGGGACCCCGGCGACGTGTGGTATTTTTATGCGGAGGATTCCGCCACGACCATGCACCGGAGACTCCACGCGTTGGGACAGATCTATCCCACGGCCCTCGGCAACGACGTGCTCGCTCGAATGCATTTCAAGGCGGTCCGCAGTCGCCCGCCCAAGCTCGTTCTGCGCGGCGATCGCGGACTGATCACGGAGCAACAGGACGTGCTTCACGCGCTTCTGAACGACCTGCAACAGCAGACCCGGCCTCGTCTCATCCTTCTCGATCCTCTCATCAGGTTTCATGTGCTGAACGAAAACAGTAACGACGAGATGAACCAATTGCTCGAAACGTTGGGCCGCCTGGCCGAATCGACGAAAACGGCCGTGATTTTTACGCACCATACGGCCAAAGGAAAAAACACGGACACCGATCACGATGCCCAAGAGTCGGCCCGCGGGGCCGGGGCCATCATCAACGAGGGGCGCTGGCAAGCGGCCCTGCATGGGCTTACAGCCAAGCAGCAAGCGCACTATGGCATCGGCGAGAAAGACGCGTGGAAATACCTCACGCTGACGACGCCGAAACGCAATAATGTGGCCCGGCTCCCCGACTTGCGCTTAGTGCGAGGGCCCGGGGGAATTTTGCAGGTGGCCGCCAGTGCAATGCAGGTAGCCCAACGAACCAGCACGACCCACACAGCCGCCAAGGCCCGCCGCTCGGTACCGGAGAGTTCTTCCGAGGACAAGGTGATCGAGTTGAGTTGATCCTCACGAAGGAGCGAATGACGATGACGCATCGAATTCTCATGACGCATCCGGACTACGAGGCGGCAAAATCCGTCTGCCGACGGAGTGACCTATTTTCCGTTCCGGACGCCGCCCATGCCCAAACCGACATCACGTATCGCAGCGGCCGGCGAGAAGGGGAGGTGACCCTCGTCTCCGAAGTGGAACAAAACCGTCAACTCG
>JAKAAL010000308.1 GCA_021802375.1 Bacillota bacterium
CCAGGAAGGTGACTATAGACCTGATTTTCCCCTAGCATGTTGCGAGCCGCCAGGCGGCCCTGGCTAAGAGCGTTGTCCTCATGCTCCACCCGCACGGTGGGGCCTGAACCTCCCCAGGGGAAGGCGGCCACGTCGCCCGCTGCATAAACATCGGCATGACTTGTCCTAAGGTGGGAATCCACGATAATGCCGTTAGCCACGCCGAGGCCTGCGCTTTCGGCTAGACTGGTGTTGGGACGAATGCCTAGGCCAGCCACGACGACGTCAGCCGATATGCTCGACCCGCTATGCAAATGGACCTCGAAGCCCTTAGACGTCTGCTTAACGGAGGTCGCGCGAGATGCTGAACATATCTTGACGCCGTGCTCCTGGTAGACTTGCGTGACGCGGGTGGCTAGTTCCGGAGGTAGCATATGACCTAGGATGGATGACTCGGGCATTATCAAAGAAACTTCTTTACCGAGGCTGGTAAGCGCCGCGGATAGCTCGGCTCCGATAAAGCCTCCACCAATGAGCGCGATAGAGTGGGCGTTTTGGGCCAAGCGTCGGAGGCTGACGTAGTCCTCTACCCCACGGAAATACAGCACGCCAGGATCCTCGGCTGCCTGAAGGTCACTGAGGTGAAGAGGAGTGCCGCCCGTGGCGATAAGTAGCTTGCCATATCCATACACTTCTCCTGTCACGGTGGTCAGCTCGTGCCGGGATGTATCCAGTGAGATGGCGGAGCATGTCAATCTTAGATTAGGGCTCGCGCCGGATGGGCACCAAATGTCCTCCATGCGTTGTTCCGTCCAAAGTTTTTTGCTCAACGGCGGTCGTTGATAGGGAGGATACTTTTCGTTGGAGAGCATTATCAGTGACGCATCAGGAGCTTTACGGCGTAGCGTCGTCCAGGCTGCATCGGCGGCCATGCCACCGCCAACGATGAGATACTCGCATTCAGTCTTCATGGGTATGCGCGGGACACCTCGGCCATGTACGGAATCAGCGATCGGATTAGGTCGAGGTCCCTGTCCCGCTCCTCCTTTCTTGAGGGCGATCGTGGTTGCTAAGACTGCTGTGGGTGGAAAATTGGCACTGACCGAGTCGGATAAAGGAACCAGATACCCGCATCCGGTCGGATCTACCCTTCCAACAAAAGGCTCTCAGGGTCTTCCATAAAGGTCTTCAACTGGACTAAGAAACGCACCGCATCGCCCCCATCGATGAGGCGGTGATCATAGGTCAGCGCGACATACATCATGGGTCGCACCACAACTTGGCCTTCTAATGCGACGGGGCGTTCCTCGATCTTATGTAGGCCCAAGATGCCCACCTGAGGGGTGTTTAGAATCGGGGTGGAAAGGAGTGAACCGTAAGTGCCGCCGTTGGTGATGGTGAAGGTTCCGCCTTTGAGTTCTGACAGGCTAAGGCTTTTTTCGCGAGCCTTGCGAGCCAACTCGCGAATCGCGAGCTCAATCTCGGCGAAGCTCATGCGATCCGCGCTCCGAACTACTGGGACCACGAGTCCCTGGTCAGTGCCCACCGCAATGCCGATGTCGTAGTACTCTTTGAGGACCATTTCGTTCTCTTGAATTTCGGCGTTGACCTGCGGGAAGGCCTTCAACGCAGCGACGGTAGCCTTGGTGAAAAAGGACATGAGGCCGAGGCTAACTCCATAGCGTTCCTTAAATCGGTCTTTCCAGCGATGACGCAGTTCCTGCACAGAAGACATGTCAATCTCGTTAAACGTGGTAAGCATGGCGGCTGTATGTTGAGCCTCAACCAGTCTGCGTGCAATGGTTAAGCGGCGTTGCGATAATCTGACGCGGCGTTCCCCGGCGTGAGCCTCGGTTGAGGAAAGAGGGGCAGGGGTCGGCACGGCTGAGGTCGGGGCCGCTGGGGTGCTTCGTGAAAATTGCTCGACGTCCGACCGCGTGACCCTCCCGTGGGGACCGCTTCCGACCACAGCTTGCAGATCCACGACCAAGCTTTCGGCAAGTTTACGGACATCAGGCGAAGCCCGATGATGGGGCTGATCGGCTGATGTCGGCTCGTTTACCGCAGGCGAGGTCTCATGTGGGCTTGCTGGCGAAGGGGGCTGGGCTTTGGCCTCGCTGCTCTCCAGCTGCCCCAAAACATCTCCCACCGTCACCGTTTCGCCTTCTTGACGCAACAGTTGGCTAAGACGGCCAGATTCGGTGGCCGTGACTTCCAGATTGACTTTGTCGGTTTCCAGTTCCACCAGCGGGTCGCCCAGTTGGACGGCGTCGCCGGGTTGTTTAAGCCATTGACCCACCGTCGCCTCGACGATGGATTCACCTAGGGGTGGCACAGTAATATCGATGGACATGTTGGCCTCCTAAAGACGGACTTTAGTTCGATGAGCAGGAGAGTACTGTAACGACTGTTCAAGTAGACTTTGCTGTTCCTCCGCATGCACGTCTGCGGCTCCCGTGGCTACACTGGCTCGGGGTGGGCGTCCTACGTATGTCAACGCGATCCTGTTGGGCAACATGGCCGCCAAACGGTCTGCCACGAAATGATATGCACCCATATTCTGCGGCTCCTCTTGAAGCCAAAAGGCTTCGGCCAGGTTCGGAAACTGACTTAAGTATGCCCGGATGGCTTCTTCGGGAAATGGATAAAGTTGTTCGATGCGCAGAACGCGCAGGAACTCTAAGTCCGACTCTGGTTGCGATTCTGCCTTGGACTTTAGGTCGATGGCGACTTTGCCGCTCGTAAAGACCACCCGTCGCACGCTGTCGTTCGCACTCGGTGGCAAGGGGAGCTCCAGTATCGGTTGGAAACGGCCAGTGGCCAAATCGGACAAGCTGGAAGCGGCCAGAGGATGACGCAAGAGGCTCTTGGGGGTCATGATGATTAACGGGCGGGGATCCGAGCCCAGGCGCTCCGCCTGAAGGCGGAGCAGATGAAAGTATTGGGCCGCCGTGGTGCAGTTGGTCACATAAAAATTATCCTCAGCGGCGAGTTGGAGGTAGCGCTCCAGCCGGGCGCTAGAATGTTCTGGCCCCTGGCCTTCGTAACCATGGGGAAGCAGTAAAACGAGGCTGGATGATTGGCGCCACTTCGCTCTGCCCGCGGCCAGAAACTGATCAATAACGGGTTGCGCCACATTGGCAAAGTCACCAAATTGCGCCTCCCAAATGACTAAAGTCTCGGGCGCCCTGACGCTATAGCCATATTCGAAGCCTAGAACGGCCACTTCAGATAAGGGACTGTTGTGAACCTCAAACGATGCCCGGGATCCGTTAAATGACGCCAAGGGAACCATAAACGGCCCACCCTCGGCATCGTGCCAGACTAAATGGCGTTGACTGAACGTCCCGCGTTCAGTATCTTGGCCCGTCATCCGGATCGGAATGCCTCCCGCTAGAATCGAGGCAAACGACAGGGACTCAGCCCAAGCCCAGTCAATAGCATTCTCCTCGGTTAAGCCGTGCAGGTGACGGTCGACGACCCGGGCCAACTTCGGATGAAGATGGAATCCGTCAGGTACGGATAACAGCTCTCGGTTCCACGAGACCAATTGCGGTTCATCGAGAGGGGGCAGCGACTTAGGCATTGGCCCGGGCACCGGCCGGCCAAAACTCTCTTCGATGGTCTGGCTTGATGCGCGTTCGTGAGCGGCCATTAAGGTGGCACGGGCCGACTGGCGTAAAGATTTCATGTCCTCGTCGGCGAGGATTTCGGCTTCGAAAAGCTCATTGGCGTAAATCTCGGCAACCGTCGGATGAGATGCGATCGCTTGGTACAAATCAGGTTGCGTAAAGGCCGGCTCGTCTCCCTCATTATGGCCCCACCGCCGATATCCTACCACATCGATGAGAAAGTCCCGATGGAAGCGCTGTCGGTACGCGAAAGCTAAATATATCGCACTTAATACCGTATCCGGGCAATCCGCGTTGACGTGCAAAATCGGGATATCATAACCCTTGGCCAGGTCGCTGGCGTAGCGCGTCGACCGCTCGTCGCGGGTTTCCGTGGTAAACCCGATGTCATTATTCGAGATAATGTGGATGGTTCCGCCGCTGCCGTAGGCGGAAAGACGCGATAAATTAAGTGTCTCGGCGACGACGCCTTCACCGTCAAAAGCGGCATCACCGTGAACGACGACGGCCAAGGCCTGGTCGACCTGTTGCGCGGGAGATCCGGATTGGTCGCGGCTATCTTGCAATGCACGGGTGTGTCCTTCGACGACCGGATTAACCAGTTCCAGGTGACTTGGGTTGTTGGCCAAGATAACTTCGACGGTTCGATCGGCAAGCATTTTGAGCGTGGTAAAGCCCAAATGATACTTAACGTCACCCGTCCATCGAGGGTCATCCAAGATGGGGCCGGGACGGTGATGGAGAAACTCGGCAATGATGGTTTCGAGTGGTTTATCCAAGACATGAGCGAGCACGTTGAGACGCCCACGGTGCGCCATGCCTATGACCACGTTGCTGATCTCTGCGCTCGCCGACAATTCTACCAAACGATTGAGCGCAGGAACGATGACGTCTAATCCCTCAATCGAAAATCGCTTCTGCCCCGGGAAGGTTTGATGGAGGTACTTTTCAAATTCCTCGACCTCGACTAATTCGCGTAGAAGCGCTTGTTTCTGCTCGGCTGGGGCTACACCAAGATCACCAGGAGTTTCGACCGCTTGTCGAAGCCACTCGCGCGCATTGCCATCAGAAAGATGTTCAAATTCGATGCCCATTTGGCCAAGGTAGGTATTGCGTATGCTAACCAAGACGTCTTTCACCGTAGCGCCCAGCGATCCATAACGGTTCCCCAGGGTCTGCGACGGAAGGGAGGCCAGGGTGCTTAGGTTGATACCGCGCTGAGCTGGATCAAATAACTCTGGGCCTTCAGGCGAATGAAAAGGATCAAAATGGACAGTGCGGTGACCTTCCCGGCGTATGTCCTCGATAAGCAGCACGCAGCGCGCCACTTGAGCGATGGTGTCGGCGTCGATAGCCTGATCAAAATGCTGAGGCTCGATACCGCGAGCCGTTTCCCAACCGGTGCCGCGTTCATCAAAAAACTCACGGACCTCCCGGTCGAGGGCGGATGGGTTAAGACAATACTGTTCATAGAGTTCCATGACATATCCAGCATTGGCCCCATAGAACTGATCCCACAGGCTCGAACCCTTCTGCTGGCTGTTCACTGTGCGTTCATCTCCTTATCGGCCCCTTCAAGTAGAAGCTCTACATAAGACCACCTGCGACACATCCTGCGATTTCGTGCATGCTGTCGAAAGGTGAGTCGTCTTATTTGAGAATATCCAATATCCAACCTAACTGCGAATGAAACTTTTCTATTTATAACCATACCATAAGTTATATGAACGAGTCCGCCTAACCCTTTCGGTGACACCATTGGCGAACGCGTCGATTCGGCACCACCTTGCGCGGTGCCTGAGGCAGGGCACGGCCGGTGGACAACCTCCGCTGGTACTTATAACCAAAAAGAGGCCATGAGATGCACCAACGTGTCCATCCTCACGTGGTACGCATCGGCCTATCGGGTGAAGAGATCCGTGACTTTTTTCATCCCCCTTTCGCGTATCGCTTTTCGTCTCATCCAACACCTGGGGTTCGATCTAGGTGGACTCCACGGCTGAACGAATTCAAAGGCCTACTGGCGGTTTCTGTTTTCTATCAGGGCGGCCCTTAGATGGAGATGGCCTATCAGGCCGAAGCCACCACAACGGCGAAGTCTTTGACTACCGAGGTCATGACCCCCATGCCGGGAATGTTGGGGACCACACTATGAGCTATTTCTGTTGTTGTAAAACAAGCGCTGAGCAAGGGGTTTCGGGCCAGACGAATTTGACTTTCCCCCAATTTTTTACGAAAACATGCGGGTTTCTCGCGGGCG
>JAKAAL010000309.1 GCA_021802375.1 Bacillota bacterium
TTTGAACCGCTCCAGGTCGAAATGGCCCATGGATGACGGAAAGCCGGGACCATCGAGGTTCTGAGCCACCGTCTTCAACCACGCGCAGGGATGCGATGCGCTATCGACCATAGATCGACTTCATGCGTAAATAATCGGACTGAATGGCTCCGTGCAAGGGATGATCGGACGGAATACCAACCATGTCGCTCAACACCCGGTCAATCCCCTGTTGTTGGATGGTCGCTTGCAGTCGAACCGCCTGGGCGTCGTCCCCATAGTCAAATAACAAAGCAGCCGCAATCAGTGACACTAAGTGGGGCGTGTCAAGTCCAAGATCGTAGGCCAACAACAAGGGCCGAACTAAACGGTCGCTTGCCGAAACCTTGCGTATCGGAGAACGCCCCACTCGGACGACGGCGTCCATTAAATTCGGATTCGAAAACCGTTGCAAGATTTTCTGCACGTACACTTGGTGCGACCTTTCGTCCAAATGGTGCTTTTGGATAAGCATTGCGCCGGTCTCTTGCAATACGGCTTCGACTTTTTCTCGCATCTTGGAATTTTCCATGACTTGATGAATCGTGTCGTATCCCTCTAAATACCCGTAATAGGCGGCCGCGCAATGGCCTGTGTTCAGCGTATACAGTTTGCGTTCAATATAAGGAGCCAGCGAATCGACAAAGATCGCGCCTTGAATTTGGGGCGCTCTCTCGATCACTTGAGAACGGTCAATCACCCATTCGGCAAATGGCTCCACCGTCACCGCCAAAATATCCGTATGTTGTTGCAAGGGCACTATCCGGTCCACCACGGCATTGGGAAACGCGATATAGCGATCGGCCTCGCGGCGGGCTGCTTCCGTCAAGTGCGAATACACCCACTTTTTCAATTGGCTGCTGCCGCCCACCATGTTTTCGCAGGCAATAATATTGAGCGACCGCGGTTCTCGCCTAAGCCTCTGCGCGATCCCCCTAGCAATCGACTTAGCAATATCTTTCAGCGCATAGACCCCAACCGCCGTGGTCACCAGATCCGCTTCGGTCACGGCGTCGGCGATATCACTGGAGTCGTCAATGCTGGCCGCAGTCACATTGTGCACGGTGATCGGCGATGCATTGGCCTCGGCCAAAGTGACCCGATAATGGCGGCGTTGCTGCAAGAGAGCAATCTTTTTCTTATTGCGCGTGACAAAAAATACCTCGTATCCAGATTGCGACAGCAGCAATCCAATAAAGCCTCGGCCAATGTTGCCCGCCCCAAAATGGACCGCCTTCATGAGCGGCTCCCTTGCTGAACCAACAGGTCGAAGTCGAGGTCGGTTAAGGAATTCAACCGGCAATTGACCGGTTCAAAATCCAACCCTTTGGTTACCAGGCTAGGCACGGTCACGCAATAAATACCCGCTGTCATCGCTGCTTTGGATCCATTGGGTGAATCCTCGATGGCCACCGCTTCTTTGGCATCGACCTCTAAACATTGCAGGGTCTGAAGATACAGTTCTGGATGCGGTTTGACCCGAGCGACATCACTGCCGGTCCGAATGCAGTCAAAGTAGTGGGCAATGTTGAGCTTTTCAATGAAGTGTTCCACCCATTGCCGCGACGAACTCGAAGCCATGCCAATTTTTAAGCCTTGACTGCGCGCCTTGGCGAGATATTCGCGAACCCCGTCGCGCATTTTTTCAGCCGTCATCAACTCGGCATGGCGGGCTTCGACTGATGATCGAAACGCTTTGAGATCAATGGGCAAGTGCAGGTCGGTCGCTAAATATTCAAAGGGATTAAATGCCTGATAGCCCGTGCCGATACAAGGGGCATACATCTCAACCGTTAAATCCACTCCGTACGCTTCAAATGCTTCTCGAAAGGCCCTATACCAAACCGTTTCGGTATCAATCACTGTGCCGTCAAAATCAAAAATTATCGCCTTAATCAATACTTTGGCCCCCTTCTTCCGTTCATCGATGGCTTCTTCTCTCCGGTGCTTTCGGTGGCACCGCAACTCGTTCGCGCGCATAAACTGACGCGGATCACTCGAACCATCCCATACCACTCGACGGATTGCGATCCGACCAAAACACCCGGCCTTACGACCTTGCGCCCAAGGGGCGCTAGCCAGCCATTTTTCTGAATTCCTGGCCTTGGACCGGTCGTATTTCCGTGCCTTGTGGCCTGACGGCAACACGCGTCTTGTTTCTTGGCACCCTAAAAAAACGTGGTGCCATCGATTCCTACCACTTCCGGCCCACCCACCGGACCCGACCTACGACAAATCCTTAATGCACCAAAATCGAGGCTGACATCCCTAAAAAATCATCGATCATCGATCCATTCGGTGGTGCTAATCCAACCATACCCATGTCTTAGCATAACATTTTTTAGCATCTCTAAAGCTTGACAGACTGGTACAATCCAGCATCCTTTCATGAAGAGATTATGCCAAGTTCGGCTAAATATTACGCGTCCTAGTCGCTCCAACCTGCCTACAGGGGGCCGGGCGAGTCCCGACCCATCGCCCGAAACTCGCTCGGACGAGGAAGACTCCTGGCTTTTTAATTCTCCTTCGACCATACGCTCCATAGGGAAGACCGCAGCATCTCGCCGTAATATCCCTGGCTTGAAGCGATAGGCCCCAATAACGCAATTGGCACCGTCCGCGGCCCGCGAAGAAACCACAGCCGATTATGCGCCAAATAAAACAACCCTTGCCCATCTGCGGCCCAGACCGGATCCGTCACCCCGGTACCCGCATTTTTCCAGACATGCCACGCGCCATCTTGCCAGACAGCCAAGCGACGGGTCGTCATCCATTGATGATACGCCGTCGACAACCCCCAGGCAGCATTCGCGTTGTTTTCAGCCAGGACTCCGGTGCTGAGATTCAACGACGGTTCGATCGCTTCGGTGCCTCGAGGAGTATAGAGCTTTTTACCTTTTCCCTGGGTCACGATAACGATCGATTTATCTCCGGAGATCACTCTCAAGCCGCCAGCCATATAGGCCCACCGGGCCGAGGAATCGAAGCTCAGATAATCAGCGAACGGGAGTATCAAGGAAAATTTGGTCCGTTGCTTGGTTGCTTGAAGCCAAAGATATAGTGGGGCTCCACCGGCCATCAGGGAAGCGGAATACTGAGCGTCCGGCCAGTATATGATATTAGCCGAATCGGGAATAAATCCGGCCAGCAATATCCCTGTATTAGCCACTGAGGGAAAGAGCGTATAGGGGTTCGTCGCACCGTCTTTTCCGAATTGGATCTCTTTCACCACGTCATGGTGATTTTCCCCGACTTACCCTCAGGTGACGGCGTATGCCAAGCGAACGCCGTGAGTCGACCACATCCGGTGAGATTCATCGAAGGTGCCGCCTCCAAGGGTTTTGACGAGACGCGTATTCCGATCATGAATCGCAATGAGTTGGATGCCAGTGGCTCCGACGAGTGCGATGAGATCATGGCCCGGCCGCCAGGCAAAACTGTAGGCCGCTTGGGTCAAAATGACCTTCTTCGCAGAGCGATCATAGAGATGGAGGAGAGGATTCGCCCCAAAGGTACCCGAGGTCGAATAGGCCAAATAGCGTCCATTAGCGGACCATTAGGGATCATCGGCGGACGGATTGGCAGTGACATGCACGAGCGTTCCGGTGGTCGTACTCACCCATAAGCCGCGAGCATTGGTGTCGGCAAACTCGCCAAAGTACGCTGCCATCGACAAGTCCAGGTCGTCTGCGGCCGCCTTCACATTAAGCCCGATCGCTGGCCTCGGCTCCAGTCTCAAGGCCGAAGTGCCATCTCCCATGACCATTGTCGTGAGCAAGAAAGACGTCATCACCGGGATCATTGCCCATCTCAGCCATCGCGGCCGACCATTCCCAGACTGGATCCACTTTTTCTGCGGTTTATTTGACGGAGCAAGATTACTCTCTCCTCTTTCGATATTTTTCGCTTGGGCCTTGCGCATGGCCCGGCCCCGAGGCTTCAGTTCCCCTAACATCAACCCCGTCGCTGACCGCGAGGCTTCGGCAGCCTCGGTTTCCACTGCTCGCCCTAGCGTCTTACCCGCCGGATCCAGCTTCAACTCTATGGACTGCAACCCAAAATCTTTCACCCCGGCGATCTTTCAGACGGATCGTAAAAGGGCACCATCCCGTGGGCCGCCGCCCAGCCACGTTCCAGCAACCCCCGGTCGCGCCTTTCCGAACCTCTTCCTTCGGAAGATCTGCCATCGGCGCCGACCTTCCGGTGACGCTGGACCCCTTCGCCACTTTGCCTTTCGTGTGCCTGGCTTTGGCGTTCCAGGGTCCGGACCTGACGGTCTTTACCGCGAGTCCTGGGAGGAATCGTCCCGGAGTGGGTCTTGGCGCTCGGTTGCAGATAGAGGCGGGTTGGCGGCCGTTTTCCCTGGCCCATCCAGCCTCTGTTCTCTCCATCTCCGCCCTTGAGTGATCTTCAGGTTCTGATCCTTTGTCTACGATGTATATCATGAAGATCCCGTCTTCCCTTACAAATAAAAGTCTTTTCGACGAATTCGAGGACATTGCCTCTAACCCCGAGTTGCATACCCATATCCCTCCCTTTCAACGACCAAGACTCTATACGGCAGGACGCCGACGGAACTCAACACAGTACCTGAATTCAAACGCCACATCCATACACTGAGAACCCTGAGATGCCTTCCGTGTCCTTCCTTATACAATGGCCGACTGCAGGGTTCACGCGCGCTGGCTCTACGTTTCATGCACAAATAGGTGCGCTAACTCGATGTCCCGTTTGCAGTCCTCTAAGTAGTAGGGGTAACCAAACGTGCGTTTGACTCGAGCCATCCAATACGGTCGATTGTGCAGAATCCATAACCTACCTAAATCGTCCCAATGCCCATACGCTTCTTCTAAATTCTTCACCGCCCGATCCACACAGATAGTTCCCCCACCGAACTGGTATCGGTTTAGCTCCAAGGCGGCGGAGAATTTGCAGGCATAATACCGTCCCAAGTGTACCCAGGCTTGAAGGTCGAGCAGTGTGCACGCAGCATGGCCGCCCGCCAGATCTTCGGTCTCTTGCTGTAGCTCGTGAACGACAGCCTCCGTTCGATCTGCCGCGTCTTCCAGGACGTGAATGATGTCCGGAGGCGATTCCTGACATTCGTCGTCCCCCACGCTCAAGGCATTGTGCTGTTCCCGGCGAGCAAACTCGCGGAGGGACAGGACTCCGACGCCCGGCATGGGGGTGCCGTCAACAAAGTCCCGGATGGTTTTGAATCCAGACGTGTAGGACAAACAACTCTCAGGGTGCCACTGAAAGTCGTAGTCTTGCCAAAATAATCGATTGACAGCCGGAATAATTCGGGATGCCGACCGAATGCCCTCCAAGAAACGCGCGGCGTTAATGGATCCGTATTGGGATTCGAGCAAATGCGCCCAGACGACATCTTCGGTGTCCGCATTGTACGACAACCGCCCCCATAATTGGAATTCAAACGCGTGGCGCTCAAAATCATATCGCCAATTCTTGTGGCCGTAGTCAATGTGCTGAAAGTCGGTTCCCCACACGTAGCCATCCGAACCCCAATAAAACCCCTTAACATAGGGCTTTTGCATCCCTCGTACGTATCGTCGAACATAGTCAGGATCTCCCCATCGGTGGGTAAACACATCATCGTTGCGTACGGTAAAGAGTACTTGCGTTCGATCCAGATCGACACCATCCCAGGCACTCCACAACTGTTCGAACTGTGGCAGTGGATGCGAATAGCAATGCGCATTCGAATACTTCCAGCTAAAGTAAAATCTTTCGGGATCCAGATGCGACTGCACTAGGTCCTTAATTTCCTTGCCAGCAGTCTGCATGTTCGTCCGATGGATAAATCGAACGTCGCGCCTCCCC
>JAKAAL010000310.1 GCA_021802375.1 Bacillota bacterium
GAATCGACATGCCTTTAGTAACAAATTCGTCGCGTCACGAGCCCCTTTGTAGTGGTCAACCGATACTTGGGGGACTGAGGAATTCGGTAGTAACCGATCGATCACCACATCCTAATTCTCCGGCCACTTGTTGAATCTTGGCCAGTGTCTCGGGCTTCACATAGCCACTAAGATTCAAGGCCCGCGGCATTGTGGCGGCGCCAACCCCAGCTTGACGCGCAATATCTTTGACCGTATCTATCACTTCACGATGGCCCCCCTGCGGTGCGGGCCTGTAATTGACCTAAAAACATGTTTTGCCACACGCTAAGATCCGGTGCCAACGACAAGTGTTAGTAAACCATTTCAACTCGGGGATTGGACGCCTTGCGTTGGCGAGAAAATCGCCAGGCGACCCTCGAGCGAATGCGACATAGAGACCCGCACTGATAAATCCGGGGGAATATGGCGGAAGTCGATTCCTTCCTTGTGGTGTAGGTAATGGACATTGGCCAGCAGTAGGCTAAAGTGCGACCTCTTGGCCCCAACCCAACTTTTGCGCGTGCCGCGCGACTTCCTGCAAGAGCACCACCTCTGTTCCCGATAGACCATGTGATAGGAATAACGTGATGGCGGACGCATCGCGCGGCCCCGAGCCATCGATGAATCCGGCGAGATCATAGAGCCGATCCATATGTGGGCTATCGTGCCAGAGGAAATCCGGATCCGTACGGTACTGCTCCGGAAAATCACTAGTCAGAATTTGGACAGAGTCCACCAGGTGTGGCGGCAATTCACTGCGTTCATGATACTTAGGCCCCAAAGCATTGATGTGCGTGCCGGGGCTTACCCATGCTGGATCGAGGACGGGCGACGCGGATCTCGTTGCGGTTACCACGATGTCGGCTCCCACCACCGCATCGTGGGGTGACGGCGCCATGGCAACCTCCACAGGCCACGTCCGCTGAGCCAGGGAGACGCTTGCCTCCAATTGTTTCCGGTCACGACGGTAGACGACCACTCGTCGAATGGGCCGAACGGCCATGGCCGCTTCGACCTGGTTCCAAGCCTGCTCACCAAATCCAATCACCCCCACGGTCTTGGCATCGGGCCGAGCGAGACTGTCGATGGCCACTCCGCCGATGGCACCGGTCCGAAGACGTCCCAAATAAGATCCGATGGCCAGCGCGATGAGCTTACCAGATTGGGTGTCCCATGCCGCTACCAACTGATCGCTAGCCACCAACCCGGTGAGATATACGCGCAGTCCTACCACCGCGGCCGACGGCAAGCCGCCGGGTGTCCACACCATCCCCACGTCTCCAGCGCCAAATCCCGAGCGGGGTGGAGAAATGAGGGATCCATTGAATCTTGCTCGGAAGACGTTTTTCATGACGGCAATTGCCTCGGTCATGGGGAACAGGTTCCTCACGTCGTCGTCGGAAAGAATTCTCATGGTTTTAACCCCCTGACTACAGAATATCGAGGTCCACGGAGAGTCTCAATACGACGAAGGTCGTAGAGATTCGCAAATAGCCTTAAGAACAGAGAATTGAGAATAACTCTACGTCTTCCCTTGTCTATATGAAAATCCATCCGCTATGATCATCTCTACTTCTCCTCATCGGTCGGCCAGACCTTATGTGATGAGGAGTTACTTCGTCATCGACCCCTAAAAATCTTGCGTAACCAGCAATTACCATTTAAGTGATTATATTACTCACAAACATGAGGCGTGCCGCAGTTCGTATTTACGACCTCGTTGTCCCATAAGCGCCAAACCTGGTAGCCAGCGGCCGGAACGTGCGGGGAGCCGTCAAGTCTATTTTTCTGCGCTTGGAGAACATGGCGAACCCGAGCGACGTTCAGACACCGTGTTGCCGGGGTACGTTGATGACATGGGCCTATTCAAAATCGGGCCAATTCACCGTGCTCAATCACGGACAAAATGGGCGCGGTTATCGCATTTGCGTGACCTGCGGATGGGCCGAACCGGCCCAGGGCAAGAAGATGAAAGATACCCGTCACAGTGATCCGTGGGGTAATCGCTGTTCGGGAACGTTTTATCGTACGGCATCGCTGGGACACCAATTTACCACGGACGTGGTGTTATTGACGTTTCCTGATCTGCACCATCCCGATATCTCGTTTTGGCGTTCGACCCTGTACGCCATTTTAGAGGGGGCCAACGCCTTTTAACGCATGAGATGGCGATTTCGGATGGGGTAATATAGTATAATATAAGTCTAGTAAGATCGGTAAGAATTTCTAAGGAGGCTGTTATGCGACACGTCACCATCATGTCCAGTAAAGGGCAGATTGTTGTCCCGATCGAGATTCGGCGGCAGTTGAAATGGGATACGGGCACTCAATTGCTGGTGCAGTGGTCAAAAGAGTCTCGGCGTCTCGTGCTAGTCCCCGTTAAAGCCTCGCCCTCAGTTATCGAGATCCCCCCGGCTGGCATTTTACGCGATGCGTATCCTGCTAGTGCTCAATACGTCCAGGATTTACGGAAGGAAGCTGATCGGGACCGTTGGTCGTGACCACGCTCTTATTTGACACCTCGGTATTCATTTGCCATCTGCGCGGGGAGGACCAGCGTTGTACGGCCTACCTGGAACAAGTCGCATCAGGTACCTTGGATGGGATGATCTCGGTCGTCACCGTGGCGGAGTTGTATGCGGGGGAGAACATCATCGAAAAGGAGGAAGTCATTCTTGATTCCGTGATGAAACCATTTCAGGTCACCGATATCACCGCGCAAATCTCGATGCAGGCTGGGCGACTCGTGCGTCGGTGGAGGCGATCTCATGGACTGGGTCTTCTTGATGCGCTAATCGCGACCACGGCCTTGATCGAAGAGGTTCCCGTGCTCACGTTGAACACTAAACCTTTTTACTTCATTCCTGGATTGGTCACGTTAAATCCGGTCGCGCCAGATTCTCTGGCATGAACGCTCCCTCTGCTGGACTGTAGCGGGTTGCGGTGGAAGTTTCGGGGATCGCATTTGGGGGTTCCCAGATCATGGACCGCGGCGTCGGCGTCGTTGGCGACATGCGTCACCGTTTCGAAAAATCCGCGTCGCTTTGCATCAAGAATCCTGTAATGAAGTGTCCGGGGCGTGTTTGGGGTTTGAGCAAAGAATGGCCCCTCAGATAGGGTTGGAGCAGCGGCCCACAACCGAATTCAGGGGGGCACCATAAAATGGCTAAGCGCAGTGTAGAGCAGGGTGGTCTGGGAATTAAGCAGTGGGGGTGGGCGGAATCGACGTGGCGAAGGACTGGCATTATATCCAGTGGCTGGACGGGAGTGGTCGACCGGTAGACAGAGCCTTGCGGTTTGCCAACGCCCGCGCGGGGTTTGAGGCGATGTGGGATCGGTGGCCATCCAACGCCGTGTGCATTGGAATGGAGTCGGCGGGTCACGATTGGCTCGGGTTGGCCCATTGGCTCCGCCGCAAGGCGCGGAGGTGGTGTTGGTGCAGCCAGTTCACGTCCATCGACTGAAGGAGTCGCAACCAACTCAATCAGATCGCCCCTCCTCGTATCGAGAGGGCCGTCAGTTGCGGAGTAAAATTCTTGCAAAAGGATGCCCTCCATTGAGAACTCTAGGATCCCTGTCCGCTTCTCCAATAACCCAGAGACGGCACGCGCGGATGGATTCGCCAGAGATCGACGTGAGCAGTATTCCTGGGCTTTGTCCGTGATCTGGATGGAACACCAAAACTTACACATCGCCAGTGCAGGTTAAAAGTATTAATGCTATCCTTTTTTGGTTAGAGTCCGTAAAGAGCTGTTTCCCCATGTGGTATCTGCGAGGTCCGTGCCGTGGTTGCGCTTCAAAGGGACGAAACGGGACTGGTGAGGCCAGCCAGATACACGTAATCCGATTCACCGCGTTTCCGTTAGAGGTATTTTGCGCAAATTATGGCCCCGTGGATCAGGAACCCATATCAGCAAGGCAATTCGGGGCTTTGGATACGGACCCGATAACGTAGAATTGAAATAGGTGGCCCGTATGGAACATCAGGTAAGGGTTGTTGAATCCTAATCGCATGTAAGGAATATCTATGGTATAACTGTAAGTGGTAACGTGTGGTGGTTACGGGTCGCACCCGCGAGATCACCTCCAGGTATAAAACCTCCCCGGTCTGGGCAGACCAGGGAGGGCCGGTTCAGCTTTACGGATCGGGGGTCTTAGATTTTCAGGGGGTCAAGTCGCGAACAATTGCCCCTGAAGAACCCCAATAATTGGGCCAGAAGTAGCGTCCAATCGACGCTACTTCTTTTTCTTTGGCTTCTTAGGCTTACGATTCACATAAATCGCGATCTTCACTTGAAGAAGAATCGGCAATAGAATCATGGGCTTCACCCTTTCTCGACTCGCTACGCCGAACCGGCAATGGTGAAAGGGTGAGAAGCCAAACGCTGCGTCCGCATATCTCAGCAAAGTATACCATGTGGCCCTGGGGTCTAGGTTGCCAATCGAATAATCTGATGGGATGGTGAAGAACTCTCGACCCCATCGCCGCTCTTTGGCATGGTATCTATTATGGCCCGTGACATTTCACGTTGTCAGGGGAATCGTGCGCATGGCGCCAACAACGCGCCAAGTGTCGATGAATAGGACAGCCTTCTCGTGCCACGTTGAGGCCTGATTTTCCCCTTCTGTGAACCAGCGGATCGTCACGGCAAGATGATGGATTTTTACTCTTAACCTTTAAGACCTCAGGGTCTTTAGCGTCCACGTGACGTGGTCCGAATCGGCAACGTGCGGTGGCTCACTGACGATAATTCGTCGTTCGCGGAGATAACTATAATGGCGGCGGCTCTCATGGACCGGCGCCAAATCCAGGTCAATAGACAACACGTCTTCTTTGTCGGGTCCGAGTTCCTCCACGATTTCGCCAAAGGGGTTTGCGACGCAACTACCGCCCACATACTGAACCGAACCGTCATGGCCTACGCGGTTAGCCATGGCCACAAAGATTTGGTTTTCTTGAGCCCGAGCACGAATGGCTAAACGGTGGGTGGGACCATACGGAGCCATGTTGCCATTGGTCAGGATAATCAGTTCGGAACCAAGTAATGACGTGGCCCGAGAAGGTTCGGGAAACTCAATATCATAACAAATTAGTAGGCCTACTTGGCCCCAAGGCAAGGTAGCCCGTCCTACCGTATCCCCAGGATCCAGCCAGCGTTCGTTGGTCCATAAATGGATCTTTCGATAAGCCAACAAAACCCCCTCGGCTCCGACCAATACCGACGTGTTATAAACTTTCTCGTCGTGGGCTTCTAAGAAGCCCACCACAATATGCGTCGCCGCATCGTTTGCCAGTCTACGCAACCGCTGTACGATGGGCCCAGATAGCGGCTCTGCAAGACGATGCCCGATGGACTCTCCGAGAAATCCCGTCACGTAACATTCTGGGAAGACAATCACGTCATGGCCGCTTCCGTACTCCCGGACCACCTGGCTAATTCGTTCCATATTGTGTTCTACGTGACTGTCTTGACATGCGAGTTGGGCCAACGCCAGTCGCAGTGGTGCCATCTTCTTGTTCCCTCCCTATGGGAATCGTCCCGTGTGTCGCTCCAACGGCCCAGCGCATTCCCAGGACCCTAAACCAGGATCGGGAATGCGCTAGGAGCTGGACTTCATATATTACTCGTCGGCAATGACGCTCCCGACTCGCTGTTCCAAATCCGGGACTTGCCGTCGTCGAATCAAGGCATAGATCAAACCAATCACCAGGACCGCTAAAATAATCCAGGGGAAGAGGTTAAACGGTGCCGGCTGACCCGGTTGAATTAGACCCCACATCGGAAGAATTAAGAACGCAATGCCTAAAATGGGCACGATGGGCGATGGCCTCTTTTGCA
>JAKAAL010000311.1 GCA_021802375.1 Bacillota bacterium
CTCCAAACAGAGTTGACGAATGTACAAATCCCAGCCATTGGCATTGACACGAGTAATCCCCGTAAAGTCCACGAGGTTAACATTTTTAAAGAGGTTATACGGGGCGAGCGGAGAAGCCGTAACTACCCCAACTGTCGCGCTATCCGTCCGGCTGAGTTTGCCTGTGACGGTCAACGAAACGTACAAACCAATACCCGCTTTGGGCAAATTGATGGTGATCACATCCCCCGCGTTAAAGCTTTGCGCGGGAATTTTAATGCTTTTGGGCGGCGACACAGCAAACAAGTTTGCGCGAATTTCCGCAGTCGTTGGTTTAGCGAGAGCAGTAGCCATGTTTTAAATTCCCCTTCCTTCCTTTTATAAGGCGATGTTTTGATGGAACAACATGCGGTAACCGAAATACAAAACGAGCAGCCAACCGGCTACCAGAATCCCAACCAAAATGTCTTCCCCCACCGGACTACCTCCTTAGAGCGTCATTTTTGGAATCCCGAACACATTCAACAGGAGCAACACCCCGAGAATAACCGCAGCTACGATGAGACTGGACCAAATCATTGCGCCATCCACCGGCCAACCCCCTCCTCGACAGATTTTAACTTTTCGTCTTAAATATACCATATTTGACTTTCCACAAGTATAATAATCTTGACGAAAGGATAAATCTTTGTTGACAGGATGATAATAGTTTTTGTACAATTAGTAAAGAAAGGGAGGGTTCATAATGGGTATGTTTGATTGGCCAGGAGTGTTTGCGCAGGAAAAGCCTGAAGATCCTAACACCATTAAAAACCCCGAAATGTCGGGGATGGCGGGAGCAATGTTTGGTCCGGTATTGAAGCAGATTTCGCCCCATTTGGAAGCGATGAAGGTTGAGTTTAAGCGGCTGGCAGACGATTTGGCAACCCTCAAACGCAACACCGATTTGTCCGAAACCCGCCTGGAAGTTTATCATTGCGATGGGACCGAGCGGGATTATGTGGTGGTGATGCAGGATGCGGTGTCAATCTACGTCGACAATTACGCGGGAACGGCTGATGTGGTCGTGGCAGTCCAAGGCGTAAATTACCCGGTCAACGCCGGGGGCACGCAAGCTTATTGCCTCTATCGCGTAAAGCAATTTACCACCAACGGGGCATGTACGGTCGTGGTCAGCAATCGGAGGCTTGAATAATGGGCTGGTTTAATGGGGCTTCCACCCTCAAGGGCAGTCGTCTCCCGCAAGTGCCTATTTTGTTAGGTGGACCAGGTTCAGGACAACTAGAATCTCTTTATTCGAGTAGCGAAAATGCGTCAGGACAAGGAATGGCACAAGTTGGTATTAGTGTTGGTCAAAGTAATGCGAGTAATTATGATGTTTTGTTTGAGATCTACCAAACCAGGATATTACCGTCACCCTATAGCGGTCTGCACTCCGTCGCCATCACCACGGCCACGACGACCGCCGTGAAAGCGTCCGGTGGAGCTATCGGGACAATCATTAATGCCGGGACTGCAACCAGTGGAACTGTGACGATTTACGACAACACGGCAGCCAGCGGCAAACTCATCTGGGCGGGGACGCTTACGGCGGGGCAAGTCCTCCCGCTTGGGATTCCATGTGGAACAGGAATTACGGTTGTTACGGCGGCGGCGGATACGATCACGGTCAGCTACGCATAGGAGGGATAGAAAGATGGCTTGGACAATTGGCACCGCACAAGGCACAAACCCCACCACCTATCCCGCTTCCAATGGCACAACAACGCTAAGCGTGGTGGTAACGGCAGCAACGATCAACCTCATCCCCAAAGTGGAACTCGATACCTATTGCCAAGCGCGGGCTCTGTTGGCGACGAGCGATAGTACAGGCGCAACGAACGTAGTCACACCCTTGGCAACAGGAACGGCAGGACCACCCGATACCCGCAATTGGGCGCAAAAATGGCTGGACGGCATCATCCTAAGCTAACCGGACTCTCGGGGGCTTATCAACCAGAAAAAAGGAGGAAAAAGCGTGCATTCATATCGCATAGTGTATGCAGGGTTCATTGGATTTAGCGCGGGATTTGGATACGTCGTGGGTATGATTGCCCATAGTGGATTGCTTTTTACTGCGGTCATGGCGGGGTTGGGTGCCCTCACGGCTGCGTATTTTGGACGGGATATCGATGCCTAAAAAACTAGATAAACTCATCGGCCACATTACCCACGAGTACGAAGGCCAGGGCATGACCCATGAAGAAGCGGAGTCCATCGCCTGGGCAACGGCCACAAAACGGGGATGGGTGAAGCGGGAAGGCACGCATGAAGAATTAACCGCGAAAGGCGAGGAGGTGACCAGTGGAAGCTGAGGAATTAGCCTTAAAACTGGGAGAGTGCATCGGACGTCTGGACACGCTAGCCGAACGCTTATCCAAAGTGGAAGAGCGGACGGTGAAGCTCGACGAAGAAGGCATTGACCCTCTGGAGGAAATGGTCAATCGACTGAGTCGGGAAATGTGGGACAGCCTTTCCGCACAATGGGACCAAAAATACGCGATGCAAGCAGAGATTGCTGAGTTGGCGATTGCAATTGATGCTTTAGGACAAGTTGTTCTTGATGACGAGGAGGAAAAAGAAATGCCCAAAGAAGAGTCGAAAACTGAACCCAAAACTGAACCGAAAGAAGAACCGAAAACCGAACCCAAAACGGAACCGAAAGAAGAACCGAAAACCGAACCCAAAACGGAACCGAAAAACATTCCGGTGAAGCAGCAGAAAAAAGCGCGGGGCCTGTATAGTCGTCGGGCTCAGAAGGAGGATTAATCCAGCATGGACGACAACGAAAAAAACTTACCTCCCGAACCGCAACCCAAAACCGAACCGGTCATTAAGCCCGACAACGTGATCCCCGACGAAAAGGTTAAAGCCAAACGGGCTACCAAGCCCAAAGAAGACCCGTCGAAAAAGGCAGCAACCAAAAAGATTCCCAAAAAATCCGGTAAGCAACCCGAGCATGACCCCATTTCAGCAGAAATGTTGGCGCCAGGTTTTGTGATGTTAGCATCATCTGTCCATTATGTCGCCGCACGGAAAAGCAATAATCCAGCATGGTTGCTGACGCAAGAAGAAGCGCAATCCATCGGCATGAGCATGGGCACGATTACCGCAACGTTGTTGCCGCTTTTGGATCCCAAATGGATTATTGTCGGGGTAGCCATAGCGCAAATATCCGGCATAGAGATGGGAAAATTTATTGCCGCGTCGAATGCCACAGCCCAAGCCCCCTCCCCTCCCAAGCCGGATATCCATGCGGTCAAAACTCCCAAAGAACCCTATCAATCCCGGACCGATGAGCCGGTTGGAGAGCCGGTGTAAGATGTTTCACTTAGGTGAGAGGGCCACTTTTATTGGCCAAACCGGCAGCGGGAAATCGTTTGCGATGCTGCAAATCCTGGACACGTTTTACGAAGTCCGGCAAATCGAGGGGTTCGATGGCAAAGCGGACCCTCTCTTTTCGGGATTGGATGTCCCCCGCCGTAATAGTCTTGCAGCTGTGGCGACGCTGAAATACCCGAAATATCCCATGGTGATTTGGCGGCCTAATCCCGAAGCGTTAGCCGAGCCTGAGCAGTTGGATAAATGGAATCAATGGATTTATCGCCGGAAGCATACGGTAGCCGCCATCGACGAAATCACGCTCATGACGCAGAACAACAAACCGCCATTGGGCTTGCTATCCTTGTTGGCCCGAGGGCGCAGCCGCGATATTACGGTATTAATTGGGACGCAGCGCCCGCGACAAATTCCGATGATCTGTTTTACGGAGGCGACGGAAATATTTTGTTTTCGGCTTACGGATAAAAACGACCGCAAGCGCGTGGCGGAATTCACCCACCCGGATATGGAGATCCCTGTACAAGACCCCCATGGCTTTTGGCATTTTCGGGTGGGCGATGATGAGGCGACGTACTATCGAGATATATCCATCTACTTAGAGGAGGCAATTTAATGTTGTACGGTGTTGATACGGACACTCCATTGAGTGCCGAAAGTTGCAAAGTCATTCGTGGCGTCAGTCCCAATGTTGTTGGAGTGGGACGATATTTGAGGAATATGAATCAAGCTGAAGTCGAGATTATCCATGCGTCGGGGCTTAAGATTTGGCCGATTGCGGAGCGAGGGGATCCCATCAATCCTCATTATTTTACAAGAACGCAAGCTCGATTAGATGGGGGGTTCGCCCTCACCTTAGCGAACCATTTACATGTGCCTAGCAGCGTGCCAATTTGGTTTGCTCTCGATGGGGATTTCCCGGTTACTCCCGCCGTTTTAGCCTATCTCGACGAATTGAAGGGCATTGAGCATGCGTTAGGCATCTATTGTAATGCTCAACAGGCTTGGGAAATTTTCAATTCGGGCATTGGCAATAAAATTTCCTACTGGCAGACCTCAGGCAATGGGTCTAATGGACTCCTCTTTCCATGGGCACAGATGGTGCAGTATGTGTCTGGGCAGACTAATACCATTGCGGGCGTGCCGGTGGACTGGAATGTTGTGGACGAAAATTTGCTATGGTAGGTTTGTACAAAAACAAAACCCCCTCATTTACGAGGGGGTTGGGGGTGTTAGAGGGATTTTAGGATGCTCATTCCTCCACCATCAATTCATACTGCTTCATTGGGGACTGCCCTTTTTTCATAACCTTCCGGCCACTAAGAGTAAGTTGAAATTCCTTGCCCTCCAATTCCCCCCACGGATAGCCTTTCAGCCCGGCTGAGATGGCCATGCTAAATTCATTTTCCGTCGTGATGTCGATTTCTTGGCCGCCGAGAATGAGCGCGGTCACTCGGTCGAAATGGATGAATTGCGCTTCCCCAAATTGCGTCACCCCGGTGTTGACGGTGCCGACATGCCCCGCGATGAGATCCCCTTCGACTTCAAGGTTGATTAAGGTGGAGAGTTTTTTGGGTTCGATTTTCTTCAGTGCCATTTAATTTGCCTCCTTTAGTGGTAGATCCTTTTTGACTTACTCCCTTGATTGGTGGTGGGCATTCCCCCTTTCCATCTGCTGCACCTCTGGGATGGCCACATGATACCTGCGGCAGGCGTCCCGCGCATAGAGCGCGATTTTACGCTGAATCCCCAGTTGATGTGCTTGGACGGTTTGGCGTGATTTACCGAGTTGTGCGACGGCTTCCTGGATGCTGAGACCAGCCGCCCGAGCCTCGACGTAGGCGCGTTCGCCTTTGTTGAGACCCAACACCGTTGCGAGTTGGAGGACGGTTGGCCAGTGGTACTCCAGCACTTTACTCCGGCTCATTGCTTAAATTGCGCTTGCAACTGTTCACGGATTTCCGTGTAGGTTGCGTCGAGTATCCGGGCGTGTTTCGCACAAATGCCTAGAGGGTCAGACGAGAGGGCTTTGCAGTTTGCAGCTTCTAAGGCTAGGGCTCCTAAAATTCGACCGATATCCTCGGATGAGAGTTGGAGGTGCATTTTCAAGGTTTTGTCATCTCCTTTCTGTCTCTACCCACATTATATGCCAGCTTGCATAACATGTCAAGCTTTTACTGCTCCCACAGTTGCATAATTTCCGCATACAAATCATCCGCAGACTCCATTCCCAAGCTCGCTGCATACCCATCCAGAGGTCGGCCTTTCTTGCGGGCCAACCCACGAGGCATAAAGGGATAGTCGGGGTCATTGACACCGTTGGGCAGGATGGTCTGCCGGATTTCAGTTTTTCTCTCCTTTATATAGGCAGCTTCTTGGATGGACCATTCTTTTTGCAATTCCAATTGAAGTTCGGCCTCGGGGTCGAGATGGATGGGGCGTACGGTGCCGTCCCATTGTTTTTGCCACCCCGCAGAATTGGCCAGGTCGGAAAATGAGCGG
>JAKAAL010000312.1 GCA_021802375.1 Bacillota bacterium
TGGCGGGCGCTTTGGGTCATCTAGAAGAAGGTGTAGGTGGGCGAGCACAAAAAAGTCAGGGGAAACCTGTCTCGCGTGAGCGCGTACGAGTGGCTGTACGCCCCCATATTTCGACGGCGCGCACGGATCCGCATTGCGCTGGCAAGGGGGAACTCGCACAACGCGGTCTATAAGGCTGGGCGGCATAAAGGCCGTTAAGCGTACTTTTTTCGTCCATGTCCTCATCCATCCAGGGTGCTGAAGGTGTATGGTATAAACAGCCAAAGATAATTCTTTATAGGGAGAGAATGGGAATGCTAGCAGTAGTTGACGTGCGTACCGAATACCGCGTGACTCCGTTAGGCATCGACGTAGAGCATCCAAGATTTAGTTGGCGCATCGAAAGCGATGCGCGAGACGTGATGCAGGCGAGCTATCAACTGACCGTGGCGCGCGATCCAGAAAGTAGGGATCTTATTTGGGACAGCGGTGTCGTCTCCAAAGAGCAATCGGTGCAGGTGGAATACCAGGGAGAACCGTTAAGCCCGCGTCGCCGGTACTGGCTCCGGGTCAGGATTCAAAGTGTGCAGGGGGAGTCCTCGCCATGGAGCCAACCGACCTGGTTTGAAACCGGGATGGGAAGCCGGGACTCCTGGCAAGGGCAATGGATTACGGCGGATCCTCCAGAGGGTAAGGGCGATTCGGCCATGGTCCCTTTGTTTCGTCGGGCATTCCAGCTCGCCGCCGTACCGAGATCCGCCCGCGTCTACGCCACATCGCTAGGCATCTACGCCTTGTATCTCAACGGGCACCGCATCGGCGATCGATGGTTCGCTCCAGGCTGGACGAGCTACCCCCACCGCTTGCAATATCAGGTCTATGATGTCACCCCATGGCTCAGACCCGGGGAAAATGTGATCGGTGCGATGCTGGCCAATGGGTGGTATGCCGGGGAGATCGGGTGGAATGATCAGCGATCGACTGCTTCCTTGCGGCGCGCGCTATTGCTTGAACTCTATGACACCGCCAGCGATTCGCTGGTCGTGACTTCGGACGAGCACTGGCACCACCATCCTGGTCCCATTGTGTTCTCGGAGTTTTATCACGGTGAGACCTATGATGGCAGGCTGGCCATTCCTGGCTGGGCAGAGCCCGGAATGGACGACAGCGGATGGTCTCAGGTGGACCATCTAGACTATGGCTATCAGACGATCACCGCCGATGAGAACCTACCCACGCGCGTCACCGAGGTGCTTTTGCCTAATACCGTTTTCACCAGTCCCAACGGTGAAACGCTGATCGACTTCGGACAAAACCTTACCGGAAGGGTGCGCGCTGAATGGCATTTGCCCGAAGCCACCAGCGTGACCTTAGAGCACGCCGAAGTGCTCGACCAAGCGGGCAATTTCTACACCGACAATCTTCGCAAGGCGCGCCAGAAAGTCACCTATATCGCCGGAGCGAAAGACCAGGTTTACGCCCCAGAGTTTAGCTTTCAAGGATTTCGCTACGTTCGGGTGACCGGTCTTCCCGCCAGTGAGTCGGCTAGGCTTAAAGATATCCTCCGCGCCGAAGTGATGCATACCGATTTGGAACGCACGATGGAGTTTAGCTGTTCCAACCCTCTGGTGGACCGCCTGCAGCAAAATATCGTCTGGAGCCAGCGGGGCAACTTTCTGGACATCCCTACCGATTGTCCTCAGCGTAATGAACGGCTAGGCTGGACGGGAGACGCCCAAGTCTTCATTGGAACGGCAAGTTTTAACATGCAAGTGATGCCGTTTTTCACGAAATGGCTGCGCGACCTGGCGGCCGAGCAACTGCCTTCCGGTTCGGTGCCGCACGTCATTCCGAATGTGCTTAAGTCGGATTCGCACGGAAGTGCCGCCTGGGCCGATGCGGCCGTCATTTGCCCCTGGACCCTGTTCAGCCATTTTGGGGACCGTAGGCTGTTGGCCGAACAATATCCCAGTATGAAGGCCTGGGTCGATTATATGCGTGACACCGGACCCCGCGTCGAAACCTATCAAGGGGGATTTCACTACGGGGATTGGCTGGGGCTTGATGCCCATCCAGGTAGTTACGTAGGGGCAACGGCCATCGACTTTATCACGAACGCTTTTTACGCACGTTCCACCGAGCTCTTGGCCAAGGCCGCGCGCGCCTTGGGCCTAACCAGCGATCATGCGAAATACGAGGATCTTCACCAACGCATTCGCGGCGCCTTTCGTGATGAGTTTGTCACGCCTACGGGAAGGCTGGCGGTGCCTACCCAAACGGCCCACGTCTTGGCGCTGGCGTTTGATCTGCTCGAGCCCGCGCACCGAGCGCGCGTGCTCCAGTCGCTAGTGGATCTTATTGAACAAAACCATGGTCATCTCACCACCGGATTTGTGGGTACCCCCTATCTGCTTCCCGTTTTATCGCGGTTTGGAGCGATCGAGACGGCGTATCAACTCCTACTACAGACGGACTATCCTTCCTGGCTTTATCCCATCACCAAGGGTGCCACCACCATTTGGGAGCATTGGGATGGCATTAAACCGGACGGTAGTTTTTGGAGCCCTGACATGAACTCCTTTAACCACTATGCCTACGGAGCGGTTGGGGAGTGGCTCTATTTGGTGGTTGCGGGGATTCAACCTGGGGAAGAGCATCCGGGGTTTCAAAGGATGCATATTCGGCCAAAGCCCGGTCCGGGATTGGACTCGGTTACGGCCGAATATCGTTCCCTCTACGGCCCCATTCGCAGTCATTGGCAGGTCAAAGGCAAAACGTTCCGCTTGGACTTATCCATACCCGCCAACACGCGGGCCACCGTGGAGTTTCCCCATGCTCACGTACAGGGGTTTGAAAGCAATGCGGATAGTCCCCTCCATGCCGAAACCAATAGCCCTTGGATACAGGTGGGATCGGGCCAATATCACTTTGCTTATACGTTCGATCCTTCGGACCCGCAATAGACGATACGGCAAAGGGGGACAAGCTGGATGGTAGAAGGTCAGCCTAAAGTGGCGGTGGTTACTGGTGGCGCCTCGGGCATCGGTTATGCAATTAGTCAGCGGCTGATTGCGGCCGGGCTTAGCGTCGTGGTCGCCGATGTCAATCTCGAGGCGGCCGAACGCGCCGTCCAAGATTTTCGTAGAGGTGGCGGCCAGGGCTTGGCGGTAGCGCTCGATGTGACCAACGAAGCGAGCATTGAAAGAGCTCGCGACCAGATTCATCAACGGCTCGGCGACGTGTCCTATCTGGTCAATAACGCTGGCGTCGGCAGCGCTGGAACGGCTCTAACGACCACTACGGAGGAGTTTCGGCGGATTTTAGAAGTCAACGTGATGGGCCCGTTTTTAGTCAGTCGGGCCTTCTTGCCCGACATGATCGCCAGAAATTGGGGCGCCATCGTCAACGTGGGTTCCATCGCGGGAACGGTGGGGATTCGGGATCGGGCCGCATATTCGGCCAGTAAGGGCGCAGTCCTGGCTTTCACCCGATCGCTGCATGCAGATTTTCACCAGGCGGGAATCCGCGTGAATGCGGTCGTGCCGGGCACCGTGGAAACGCCCTGGGTAGAGCGGATCACGGCCAACGATCCAGATCCCGCCGCCGCCATCGCCAAAATGGCCGAGCGCCAGCCCATCGGCCGGATGGGAACCCCGAAGGAGATCGCCGAGGCTGTCTGGTTTTTATTGTCGCCGGAAAACAGCTTCAGCTACGGGTCGCTCTTGGTGGTGGATGGAGGCATGACTGCGCTCTAGGCGAGCTGGTGGAGCTCCCGTGAGCTTAGGGAGTATTCCTTTCTCCTTAAGCTCGCGGGGGAACTAGTAACCCTGATCGTAGTCTCGAAGGTTGGCCATGGCCTCGTGATGGCCCTGAATGAACTCGGCAGCGTTGGCGATAAACATCGCACTAAAGCGTTGATAAAATTGGTCTCCGTCCCCGCCTTGGTGGGGAGTGATGATGACATTGGGCAAATCCCAAAAGGGGCTATCCGTGCGCAGCCGACCGTGCTCTACCTCGTCGACGAAGACATCGAGTCCCGCCCCTTTGATGTGGCCCGAAGTCAGGGCCTCGAGCAACGAGGGCTCATCGATTAAGCCGCCTCGAGAGATATTGATCAGGACGGTCTCGGGCCGCATCAAGCTTAACTGCTGAAAGCCTATCATGCCTTGGGTCTTTTGGGTCAAGGGACAGGCCAGCACGACATAGTCGCATAAGGGTAGCATGTCGTGGAGCGACTCGGTGGCGAAGACGCGATCGAACGGGACCACGGGACGGCCCTTGGTGTTGATCCCAAGAACCTCCATTTCCATGGCTTTCGCCCGTTTTGCCGTCTCGCTGCCAATATCTCCGGTGCCGATGATGCCCAGCGTCTTGCCACTAAGGTTGGTGGTGCCCGCGACGGACTTCCATTGATGGCGGGCCTGATTTTGTAAATATTGGGGACTCATGCGCGCGAACATCAACATCTTGGTCAAAATATCTTCGGCGAGCGGCATACCTAAGGCTCCTCGGGCATTGGTGACCAAGATCCGGCGTCGGCGAAAATATTCCATATCGAGGCGTTCAATACCAACATGGGGAAGCTGCACCCAAAGAAGCCCTGCCATGCGATCGAGACGTTCTTCCGTAAGGGTGCGATGGCTGGCCACGACCACCTCGGCCTGAGCCGTCTGGGGCGACGCGTCGAGGGCATGGTCCGTGGCGAAATGTTCCACTTCATAGCCCAACTGCCTGAGGCGGGTCAGCTCTTTTTCTTTGAACGGATAGGTGGTGACAAGTTTCATCATCGAAGAAGTCCCCTTTGGCGTTAGTTCGAGAATGGTTCTTGGACGATCGCGATGGGCGAGTCCGGCTTGGGTTCACGTGGAAGACGGGAAGAGGTGCGATGGTTTGGCAACAAACCGGCCATCCAGGCATAGACCACCAACGCTAATAACAAAACCACGCCGCTGTTAGGGTCGGTGCCCATGCCACCGAGAACACCGAGGTCTTGGCCAAACGTCCAACTACCCAGCGTAAAGAAAAATGTTGCCGTCCATAGGGTGAGCGTCGGCGGCCTCAAGCTCCAGGCCAGCGCCAAGATGAAGAGCGTCAGCGACAAGGCCAGGTTCCAGCCTAAGGGATGGGCCGCCAACGACGTGGCCCAAGCATAAAGCGGGCCTGAGAACAGACGCGGTTGCGGCATCACCGCCATGTTGCGCACGTAATCCGCCGCGCTTGACGTCCACCAACCGTTTCTGGGCCAGAGTTGCAGGCTAAGAGCTAGCCACCATAAACCGGCAATGCCTCCCTGCCACACCCGGTGAAAGTCCCGTCTAAGCCAGCGCTCGGCCGGACAGAGGAGCACGAGGGCCAGTAAGGCGTAGAGCAACGCCGAGCCCGGACTGCCCAAAAACCAACTGCCCCCCGCGAATAGGCTGCCAAAAGCCTCGCCTAGGCTCCATACTAAAAGACTCCAACCGATCGATATGTACAGAGCCAGGCGGCGCCAGCGACTTTCGCCACTCAGCAACATCAAAGCTCCAATACCGATTTGAAGCCACGTAGCGGCTAAATTAAAGCCGACCGGGTCAAGATCCCAGACGTGCATGCCCAGATGAAGCATCGGGATCATGAAAGCAGGCTGACTTCGCACCAGGGGCTCCAGATATCCGCCGATAAACCGGGTAACCATGGCAGGCTGAGCCTGAAGCAGGCCGTCTAATAACCATAGGCCGCCTAATCCATAGGTGAGCAATCGGCGCGGCCCGATGGGCGGATCGCCGGGGATATGAAGTTTCTTATGCTGCCACTGCCATAAAAGCCACTCTCCGCCGATGGTGATAAGGAGCAGCAAGATCACCATATTCAGCAAGAT
>JAKAAL010000313.1 GCA_021802375.1 Bacillota bacterium
TGGTTCGGCGGAGGATGTGGTGGTCTGAAGATGCCCCGATACGATGGTGGTTGTGTTTTGATGAATATACGTCTTTCCTAAAAACGCTCGAATCCAAACTATTTGAACTGCATTGTGACATTCCCCAGTTTTATGGGAAGTTAACCAAAAACTTGATGGATCCGGCGAATTTTTGGGGTCACGCTGGCGAAGTTTATTTGGCATCCTGGTTACTTGATCATTCGATCATGATAACTGACGTTGAGAGAGAATTCCCTTATAAGGGAAAACATTCCAGGCCTGACTTTGTAGTAGTCTATGGTGGTGACACTGGGGTGATTGAGGCCAAGACTTTGTCTCCCTCTGCACAGGCTTGGCGGGAAGCAAATGTTTCCGATTGTTTGATTTATCTTCTTAACGACATCACGACCTCGTTACCGGTTGGGTTAGA
This sequence comes from Bacillota bacterium, assembly GCA_021802375.1. The sequence continues at coordinate 431 of JAKAAL010000313.1, forward strand.
CCTTGAGTCCGTTCCCGACGACTGGGCGACTTTAAACACGTTTCTGGATGAAGTAACCCAGTTAATAAAAACCTCTTCGAATTGGCAAGTAGGAACCAGTATTACCTTATCTTCGGCGAGATTTAGGATGCGCGAACGTTACCAACCGATCGGCTACCCTGACTGGCAAAGACTTGGTCCATCAGGCTTCATCAACCTCGCCATCGCGAATATTGAGAACTTGTACGACGAACTATCCTACAAAAAGCAACAAGTGGGTGGACACGCTGGATATAATTGCGTTTTCGTAGATACATCGTGGGATCCTTGCTTGAGTATGAAGACGTTGTTTCAGGACTGGCCGGCTCAATGGTTCAAGAACCATGACCGAGAAGGAATAGTAACTGCGATATTAACCGCGGGTATTGATCGACGGACGGGCCGTCTGGTAACCCCGGTATACTGGGAAAACCCCCGCGCGCGAGTTCCTCAAGGCGAACTTGGGAACAAGATAGCTGAAGTGAGTTAGATTACAATTTAGGACCAATATTTCCCGAGAACAATCCCAACAAGCCATCAAACCGTGGTAGTGAGTGTAGGGCCGACAAACCCGCCTTCGCTACGGTTATCCGAGACTCCAATGGCTCGTGTTCTTCCCTCTATCGGAATCGTGGCCTTTGGTGTCCATCCCGTCGCTCTGGCCGGAGGCGGGCGGCAGAAACGCGGAGATCCTGACGCAGGCAACAGGGCGGTGCGGCGGTGTCCGGGGTGTCATGATCACGCTGGCAAACCCCGACCAACGCGCCCGATCTAGGCACGTTTTCTCTACTGGGTTATCCTGAGGTACGAGGTGATTCTATGAAAAACGTCGAATTCTCGGTAGACGGGAACATCCTCACCATCCGCGTCGATCTCACCAAAACCTTCGGGCCGTCGAGTTCCGGGAAGACGACCATCATTGCCAGTACCGAAGGGAATGTCGCCGTGGGGCCTGGGCGGGATGAAAAGATTGGACTAAACGTGTATCGGCCGCGCGATAAGGGCTGATACCCGTCGAAGGAAGAGGAATTCGGCAGGAGGTTGTCGAAGGCGTGTCAAGGCAGGTGAACCTGGATGGTATGTGATCAGACCGTTGGCGGCGTGAAGGCGCAAGCCTTGGCCGCGCAAGCGCCGCCGTTTGGACCGGGCCTCGAGGATGTGGCCTGGGTGAAACAGGTCGAGATTTGGTTCACCGACGCCCACGACGGCGTAGACTTTACGGAGTTTCGGGTGTTTGATGCCTATCGGCGACGGAAGACAGTCCGGGTGGCGGGGTATTGACAGCGATAATCGCCCCGAACGAAGCTGAATGCGCGGGTAAACCCCTTTCTCGCACCGAACGATGCGTAAATATTAACGAGGTGCGCCTATGATTAATCCGGATAATCGAGCGAATATTCAAACGTTCGTCGGCTTGTTGTTGGAATCGATGGATGTCGCGCTAGATGATGTGCTGGCCAAGGAGGATAATGGGTGACCTATGGCACAAACATCAGATACCTGGGATTTACCACGGCTTCAATCGCTTATCCAGAACGCGGTCCCAGAAAGTTTGCACTTGGAATATAAGCGGTGCGCCGCTCTTGAGAAAACGGATAGAAACCGGAATGAGTTGAGCAAAGACGTCTCGGCCATGGCCAATGGAGATGGCGGGGTGATCGTGTATGGCGTCGTGGAAAATGGCCACGTGCCAACAGGGTTAGACGTTGGCTATGATCCGACCGACATCTCGAAAGAATGGATCGAATCCGTGATTTTATCCACGATTCATCCACGTATCGATGGGATTCGGATCTATCCCATTCAGGTCTCGCCGCCTGACCAAGAAGGTCGCGTCGTCTACGTGGTCGAGATCCCTCAAAGTGCCCGTGGTCCGCACATGGCAGCCAACCACGTCTACTATAAACGGTTCAACTTCCAAGCACAGCCCATGGAAGACTACGAGGTGCGTGATGTCGGCAATCGGTTTCGAGGGCCGGACCTCGTTGTCCACGGAGCGGTTGACAACGGACTGGTCGGTGTTACCACCTTCGCCGTAGTTCCCATCGACTCGGGTCATTTTGCGCCGTTGAAGATTGAGATCACAGTGACTAACGCCTCGCCCGTGCCAGCCAACTACGCACTAATTAAGCTGCTGATCGATTCCATGGTACAGGTGCAAATCGAACCCGGGGCACCAAATATCGTTAGCCCGCGAACGGAGACTAGTCCCGCAACGATTCGGGATCGGACGGTCTTGCTCCGACGGTGGGACCTTCGGTTAGCGGTGCCTGGTACGCTCCCGATTTGGCAGGACGAATCTTATCTGTTGGCCACGCTGATGATCACGTTGCCCTCCCAACCTATCGCAGAACCTCTGCTAGTCGGTTATCAAGTGTCCGCGCCCGGCATGCGCAGTCGGTCGCGATTCTGGACATGGACCGTGGGCCCCCGGCACGTGGTGGTCCGACCCGCAGACATAACGGTTTCATGACGAATCCGCTGTCACCTCTGTGTTCGGAGTAGGGTGCGAATAGCCGAGTAACTGGCCGTTTATCTGGGTGTTGACCTTATGCGTGTGTGGTTCATGAAGATGAAGCTTGTGCGCTTTGCAGCGGGTGGATGCGCAGTCCCACCACGGGGCACCTGAGAAAAGCGAGGGATTATTGTGGACACGCTCCTGCATGCCTTCCTTAACTCGCGATTCGGTGACATTATTTTAACCGGACTAGTCGCTGGCACGGGATCGGGGTTCCTATCGAATGGGCTGGCAAACCGCCGGACCCAACGTCAGGCGAAACAGCGCATCCTGTTGCGTCGACTCAATGAGGTGTATTTCCCTATCTATAAGATTTTGGTAAGAAAAGTGGACTCCAGTGAGGGCTATTTGGGCATTGATCGTGACCAAGTCGTGGCCATCATGGGCATTGTTTTCGCACAACACCTCTTCGTAGAACCTGAGTTAGACAGATTAGTCGCCGGTCTCGAGGAAGACATTCGGTATCCGCAACGGCTGGCGGCGGATTCCCTGTTCGACCAAGATCGAGCATTGCTGACGTACGTGCTCAGGCAATACCATACACTCAAAAGGTGCCTCGGGATGCCTTATGATCCCTCTCGGGTGAGCGGTGGTGACAACGTCCGTCCAAACGACCGCCCTCGACGGTTTATGGTTGTTCGAACCCCGATTCGCAAACTTTGGCTGCGGTTAGTGCGTTGGCACGGCCGGGGCTAAAGGAGGTCCAGATGGCCACGGAGCCCTCTGGCGGCCCCATGCGCAGGTGGGCCGGTGCCCATTCGGGCATCGGTGGCATTCGATCCCCTTTTCGTGTTGGCATCGGATCGCCCCCGACCAATCGACCCGTCTTAGAGCGCTCGTTGAGGGCGGAAAAAAGGGGGTACCTTTTGCCGCACGCCTGTGGACGTTAATTTGAAGAACTACTTCCGGCTATATTTGCATCAATGGCCGAGTCTGGTCGAACGCCTTTCGGGCTCAGCCTAAGGGATCTCCAACAACCATGCCACAGTTCTCCCGCCGATGCCGCGCTTTAATCCCCGTCGGAGGCGGCCTCCGCGATGTTCTTTTCGTCACCGTTCAGGCCCTCTTATCGGGCCCGCCTACCAGCCGCGCATGAGCGCTTGCCGCTCGTCGACCTTATCTAATACCAGCGCGCATTTCTCCCAGTCGCCGCAGTTAGGTATGGCTTTCTCGTATTTGAGGATAAACGGATTCGTTTGCGGCAGTTTGCTGATCGCCAGCTCCGCACGCGCCTCGTCCTTTTGGGCCATGGCAATCCAAACATCTTCCAACACGTCAGGGATTTGCCCAAACAGACTATAAATGCTCTGTAACCTGCCCGAGAGCTTGCTATGAACCTTGTCCTCGACCGAGTCTTTATAACGCATGTTGTAGATATAGATTTTGTCTGCCCACTGCCCTATACGCTGGATCCGACCTTTGCGTTGTTCGAGCCTTGTTGGGTTCCAGGGAAGGTCTATGTTGATCAGCGTGCCGAGGGCTTGCAGATTAAGTCCTTCGGACGCGGCATCGGTGCCGACCAGTACCAAAAGCTCCCGTGTTTTCACAAGCCGCTTGATGTCGTCCTTACTCGCTTTCCGGAACAACCCATTCAGATAGATGCCGGACTTATCTCCCCCCGCGTACAGCCCGATGCGGACATCAGGGAAGTCCTTGGATAACCGCTCTGCCACATACAATGCGCTATCCAAGTATTGAGTAAACAGGATGCAACCCTTGTCCTTCCATGCGCCTTCATCTGCTACCCCTTGCATCAGGATAGACCGGACGCGGTTATACTTCGGGTCCGTATCCGTGTTCGAGTTCAAAACGGATACGAGTTTACCCAAGAGTTCGATTTCTCCCGCAGTGAGATCTTTGATGGGGCTTTGAACGGTTTCTTCGGATTCATCGTCATCCTCACCAGCGATCTCCTCATAGAGGGACCGAAGTTTTTCCTTGCCCGCCGCCGACCAGGCGAGCATCTTCTTGGCGGTATTCTCGCCAGCGAACATGCTACTCCCGATTCGCTTCAACAGTAATGTGGACATAAAACCACCACCCTGAACCCGCGATGACAGGGTGGTACAGAAATCCTCGGCAATGCCGTATGCCTGAGCCAGATAACCGGAGAGTTCGAGAGCTTCGCCGTCTTTTTCGCCGAACAGCACCGCCTCGATCTTCTTAAGATAGGGTTCGTCAGTATCAGGGTTTTTCGTGTTCTCCAGGTAATCGCGGGTACGACGGATAATCGCGCGAAGATATGGATTGTGGTTCTGGATGAAGTTCTCATCGTGATAAATCCGCCGGACCCGATTCTTTTGCGGTCGACTCAACGTATCGTACGTGTCTTGCGAAAGCACACTTTTATCGTCAGCTATGCCCAGTTGCTGGCGCAATATTTCAAAGCTCTTGTCCTCGCTGCGGGGAGGAAAGGGGTTACGGACCAGCTCCCACATTTCAGCTTCTGCGGAGGGACACGGTTCATCACCTTGAACGTACTTGACGCTGGTTCCCGGCGTTTTTCTCCAAACGCTGTAATTGTCGCCCAATACCTTATCCGCGTCCGGTGGGAGACCTAATGCAGAGATCAAATCGAATGCCTCAATCGGGTCCATCTGAACAGGCGTTGCCGTGGCGAGAAGCAGACTCTTGGTGCGGAGCGTAATGTCGTTCAGGAACGCTAAGAGATTGTTCATCTGCGCCTTGTGCTGATCAGGGTCTTTGCCAAGATTTTTGCGTCGTGCCCGGTGCGCTTCGTCCAATATCACGCAGGAGAAACGCAAAGACTTCAATAGCTCTGCCGCTTCAGACTTGCGTGTAATCAAGCCTTGCGAAATGATCCCAACTTTGCGGGGGCATTTCAATATGGCTTTTGT
>JAKAAL010000314.1 GCA_021802375.1 Bacillota bacterium
TGGCATGCGCGACGGATTGAAGACTTGCTGAACGAGCACAGCGAGAACAAGAGTATTCAAGAAGCGGGACTTTAGGCTTCCACGGGCATGGCCATTACATTCGTCGGATACACCAGCAAAAATCGCAGTTCCATGACTTTCAGCGATTTTTCGAGGGTCTCCATTATCCTTGGCAGCGGTCTCTTGCCTGAGTCTATGTGCATCGCCTCACCACAGAAAAACCGGTTTTTAACGACGAACTCAGCGGTAAGGATGTCAGAGTCATAATGCGGCTCGATGACAGGCCATGAACGGAAAGGAAGGTTGTTCAATGAAGACGTCAACAAAGACGACTGAGACTTCACCGAAAACTTCACGAACCCTGCGATGGATGGCGAGTGTAGGGGCCAGTTTAGCCGTCACGACGATGATGATGGCAGGGGGAATGAGCCCGGCGAATGCCGCTACGGTGCGTTCGGTGACGGTGCCTTTGCCCAATATGTCGACTCTCGATCCAGTCGCTAACGCGGTCTCGACCCTACTAGATCAAGGGGTGATCTTTGAGGGCCTGTACGGGTATAATCTCAAGAACCAACTAGAACCTAAAATTGCTACAGGCTATACCGTGACTGACGGGGGCAAGGTTTGGACATTCACCTTGCGAAAGAATGCCCGCTGGTCCAATGGGCAACCGGTGACCGCCCAGGACTTTTACTATGCTTGGTTGCGAATTGCCTCCCCAAAGGATTTGCAGGGGGCTACCTGGAACAGCGTTATGACCTACGTCCAAGGCGAATATCAGTTCCATGCGGGGGATATTCCTGCAAGCGAGGTAGGCGTGAAGGTGTTGGGGCCCTATAAGATCCAGTTAACCTTGAGTGCACCCCATGACATCCTCGGAATATTGGCAGAGGCAGGATCGATGCCAGTTTACCCGCCGGTGGTCAAGGCGCACCCGAATAATTGGTGGATGCCGCAATACTTTGTCGGCGATGGACCCTTTAAGCCGTCATCGTTTGTCGTCAACGGGAATGTCAGCTTGGTTCGCAACGATAAGTACGTAGGCGCAGCCGGAGAATACAATGTTGGCAACGTTCAACAGATCAATATTATTCCAGCGCCGACGGTGCCGGTTGAAGATTACTTGTCGAAAGCAATAGACTTGGCGTGGATTACCAATCCCTCGGACTATCGCTATATTCTAAATAGTTCGACGCTGAAGAATCAGGTCCACAAGGCACCGGCTTATCAAATGACCTACCTGGAGTGGGATCGGTCTCCGACTGCTTCACCGCTAGACAACATCAAAGTCCGTCAAGCTATCGCTATGGCAGTGAACCGCACGCCTATCGTCAAGGATGTCTTGTACGGTATGGGGGGAGCAGCGACAGCAGCAGGGCCTTCTTCCTGGGCACCGACCAAATATGAGCACGCTCTTCCCTATAACGTGGCCCAAGCGAGAAAGCTTCTCACTGAAGCCGGGTATCCAGGCGGCAAGGGCATTCCTACATTGGCACTTTACACCCAAACGGTGGCGGCCAATCCTTCCCAAGTGAACGTGGGAGAGGCTATCGTTTCGGAGTTGAAGAGTGCGCTTGGCATCAACTTTAAGATCGAGCCCACCTCGACCAATATTGTCAACAACATCGTGTACAACGGACTGGAACCTGGGGTGACTCCCGGCTACGTCATTGGCGGCGGCAACGCGGGGTGGATCGATGCGTCGTATCTGCCGTTGCAGACTAACCAATTGGTGCACTACAATGGAGCCCTCGGATCGCTTTCGTTCCGTCAATACGCGGAAGACTGGTATTTCGATACCTATGATGCCCGCGATGTGAAGGCCTTCGGCAACCCCAATGATGCCTCAATGGGGGTCAAGTTCTCTCAGTGGGCCCCTCTTGAAGCAGCGGCGCTCAAGGACATTGCCTATCTTAATGCCTACACCAAGCGTCAGCCCAAGTGGTATCAAGAGATGGAAGCGCCAGCCCCGGGACAGACCAATCTGGATGTGTGGAACGGCCTGGTCAAGGCCTGGAAAGCAGCAAAGACTCCGGCGGCCAAGCACTCGGCTTGGGTTACGGCGTGGAAGTTCGTCGGCAGCGGCAGTCTAGGCGATGGCAACGCCGAAATTGGGTTAAACGCCCAAGTGTATACCGATGAACACGAAGGGACGGTCTTGTACAATCTCAACATGGAGGAAGACCGATTGGGAGAGGCGACCTCGGCTCATGTCAGTGACTCATTGACTGGGAAGATGGTCAACACGATTTTCCAGCAGGGTTGGGAAGTGCCTCTGTTCTACTCTGAGAACATCTATTTGGCCAAACCCGGCATCACTAATGTTGATGCCAACCCATTTGGATGGACTTGGTGGGGCGACCTCCAGTACCTTAACGTGAAATAAGCTAAAGAGTGGGGGTGGTCGTGAACCGAATTCAGCGATCACCCCCATTTTTTGCCTGGCAGGGATTCTAAAGAAGGTTCGCGTCTGCCTGGGTTTGGGACTGGGGGAGGAGGTTTTTGATGAAGATCACGGATGTCGTCTCATTCGTCGGATCGCACAAGTTTTATGTCAAAGTGGAAACCGATGAAGGCGCCTTCGGTTTCGGTGAGTCGAGTCCGATGCGCCCCCCGGTGTTGCTGGCGATTATGCAAAGCGTGATTAAGCCGGCCATCTTGGGCATGGATCCTTTCCAGTCGGAGGCGATTGAAGAACGGGTCATGCGCCGGAACTACAAACTTTCAGGGCAACTGTTAGCCGCTGCCTTTAGTGGAGTCGAGATTGCGTTGTGGGATCTGAAGGGCCGATGGCTGGGTCAGCCGGTGTACAATTTGCTGGGTGGCCGCTACCGAGATCACATTCCCCTATACGGATCGAGCATGAGTAGGAATTTAAGCCCGGTGGAAGAAGCCGAGAAACTCCAAACCGCCGTGGCTGCGTTTAATTTTGCTGCGGTAAAGATCAAAGTCGGCCCGCGCTATGGGCAAGGGCTTCGCGTGGACTTGGACGCTGACGAAGAGAAGATTAAAACGGTGCGCAAAGCCATCGGGCCCAAGGTGAAGCTGATGATTGACGGCAACGGTTCGTACACCGCTATCCAGGCGCTTGAACTGTATCAACGGGTGAGCGACCAAGGCATTCATTACTTCGAAGAGCCCTGCCCCTACGATGATATCGAGGCTTATGTGCGCCTAGCCGGCAGCCTGCCGGTGCCGATTCACGTCGGAGAACAGAACTGGAATCTTTATACCTTTCGCGACTTTGTCAGTCGTGGCGCCTGTCATTACTACGGGGCAGACCCAATAAAGTGCGGAGGCTTGGCCAATGCCAAGCGTGCCGCCACCTTGTGTCGAGCTTTTGGAGTGGAGTACGTGCCGCATAACACGACCCGTAGCATTGGCTTTGCTGCCGCCATTCATTTGGCCGCCAGCACGCCGGAATGCAATACGTTTTATGAGTATTCGATTGAGCCTAAATCGAATCGATCTGAGTTCTGGACCTTTGATGCCCGGATCGAAAACGGGGTGGTGGAGGTAGGCCATGCTCCGGGGCTTGGCGTCAGTGTGGATGAATCCCAATTGGCCCGAGAATTCTCTCAATACCGCTGAATCGAGGGCTAGATGCAAGCCATAGGGGTGAGGAGATTGGCAAGTCCGAACGATTTTTGGGGATTTTTAGATCATCGTCAGGGAGCCGCGAGTCAAGACGTGCATTTGCCCCAAATCCCCGCTTACGCGCTAAATGTAGCGGATTTTGGGGCCAAAGGCAATGGTATGACCGACAACAGCCAAGCGTTTGCTGAGGCTATTGGCCAGCTCTCTTCTCTTGGCGGCGGACGCCTGATTGTAGGCCCAGGAGTATGGTGCACTGGCCCGATTCGTCTGAAGAGTCGCATCAACCTGCATCTTGAGGTGGGGGCCGTGGTCCGCTTTAGCCGCAACCCTGAAGATTATGAGCTGATTTCTACCCAGTTTGAGGGCCTGCCTAGCGTGCGCTGTCGTTCGCCGATTGACGGCGAAAATTTAGAAGACGTGGCCATTACGGGTCGCGGCCTTTTTGACGGTGGCGGCGAGGGGTGGCGCCCGATCAAGAAATCCAAGACGACGGACCGACAATGGCGGGATTTGGTAGAAGCCGGAGGCGTGCTTAGTTCGGACGCCTTGATGTGGTGGCCGAGTCGGTTGGCCATGGAAGGGGCTGAAGTGGTTCCTCGCCTGATTAGCCATCGGGTGCTGGACATGGCTGAATGGGCCCCCTATCGCGAATATTTGCGGCCCCAGCTTTTGAGCTTGAGGCGTTGTCATCGGGTTTTGCTTGAAGGGGTGACGTTTCAAAATTCGCCTGCGTGGTGTCTTCATCTCTGGGCATCCGAGCAGGTGACGGTCCGTTTTATTACCGTGCGCAACCCTTGGTATGCGCAAAATGGTGACGGAATCGACGTGGATTCCTGCCAGCGGGTTCGCATCGAATCGAGTACTTTTGATGTCGGTGACGACGCGATTTGTCTCAAGTCTGGCAAAGATCGGGCGGGTCGAGAACTGGGACTGCCGACTCGCGATGTCGCTATCGAGGATTGTACAGTTTTTCACGGACATGGCGGGGTGACCATCGGCAGTGAGATGTCAGGCGGAGTGGATAACGTGTGCGTGCGTAATCTGACGATGGTGGGCACCGATATTGGCCTTCGTTTTAAGAGTGCTCGGGGTCGTGGCGGTGTGGTGGAAAATATTGCCATCGAGGATGTGCGGATGCTCGACATTGCCGGGGCCGCCATTTCGTTTGACCTTTTTTATGAATCCAATGCCGCTGCAGTGGATCAGAATGTGGTTCCGGTGGTCGATGAGGAAACCCCTAGATTTCGCAATATTCGCATTGATAGGGCCACGATTCAGGGAGCCCGTCACGCGCTATGGGTTCGGGGGCTGCCTGAACAGCCCATAGAACAGTTGACAGTCTCTCACTTAACGGCGGTGAGCGAACGTGGTATGACGCTGGAAAATGCAGCCGGGGTACGGTTGGCTGAGATTCACCTAGCGATTCAAAAAGGTCCGGGGGTTCACCTCAACCAAACCCAAGACGTCTTTCTCGAAGTGGTCGAAAGTGCTCGAGTCGGGAATGAGGCCTGCCTTAGGGTCTCGGGGGCGGGAACAAAAAACATTCAATATCGGATGTTGGAAGCTTGGCCCCACTCGGTCTTGGTGGATCCCGACACAGATGCGGAGCAGGTGAGGGCGCTTCGGTCAGAGGCTTCGGAGGGAGGTGGATGAATGTGGACCGAGTTCGCCTGGCGGTTGGCGGTTGACAGGCGGCCAGCACTACTGGAGATGGGGTGGCGGTATGAAACCGGGTTGGTGATGTTAGCCCTCGACCAGGCGAGCCGTCACTTGGGGTCGGATGCAATGCTGGAATCGGTGGACCGATGGTTGGATCGGATGGTGGGCTCGGACGGAACCATCGCCGGCTACCGAGCCGAGGATTACAATCTAGACAACATCAATCCGGGCAAGTTGCTTTGGCCGCGAACGAACGGACCGGAAGGGGAAAAGTATCGGTTAGCGGTGGAACGATTGATGGAACAAATGCGTCATCAGCCCCGCACTCAAAGTGGGGGGTTCTGGCACAAGCAGATCTATCCTCAGCAAATGTGGCTAGACGGGATCTATATGGCCATGCCCTTTGTTTTGGTGTATGGCCAAAACTACCATCAATCCGACTGGATGGATGAAGCGGTCAACCAAGTAACCCTTCTTTATAGCCACACCCGCGATCCTAAAAGCGGGCTTTTGTATCATGGCTGGGACGAATCCCGGCAACAAGCTTGGGCGTAATCATCCCACTCA
>JAKAAL010000315.1 GCA_021802375.1 Bacillota bacterium
TGCGAAACGCTTTCTTTGGGGCCAAAATCTCCAATCTGTGGACAGCGGCAAGTATCCGATCGTGTTTTTACCACCTGTGACGATGGGCTTGTTAGCATCTGTTCTGGCCCGATTATCAGGTCCAGCGCTAATAGCAGGAAATTCCCCATGGGAGGACCAACGCGAGCAACCTGTTCTGTCTTCTTTGTTAAGCATTTTAAGTGATGCGGTCATTCCTGACGGGCCGCGGACGGGACCGTTTGACGACGAGGGTACAGCTACAGGTACATGGCCGTTAATTGAGCAAGGCGTCTTAAAGAATTTTGTTTTGGACCGAGATGCTGCTAGACGCCTAGGCTTCGAGCCTCTCGGAATGGGATACCGTGCATCGCCTAATGCCTTGCCTATGTCGTTGCCAGCCAATTTGGTGATTAGCCCTGGTATGGCACCTCTTGCCGAGATGCTTACTCGTTTTCCTCGTTTGTTGATATTAAACGGGTGGATTGGTGGACGTCCGACCAACCCATTGCGTGGAGACATTTCTGGTAATGCGAGTGACTTGTATTACGTCGACCACGGGTTCGTCACGGGGCGTGTGAAAAATGCGGTTGTTAGCGTAAACGTATTCGACGCATTGTCTCATCAGCTATTGGAAGTAGGCCAAGAGGTCACTTGGGCAACCCAAGGAATGATGCAGGCGGCACCTGGTAAATTCCCGCCATTGTTGATTGATCAGGTGGACGTTGCCGTGAGGCATTAGTAAAAAATGCTGCGCCATAGACCCGGAAAAACATCTTAAGGTTTCCACCCAGAACACACCCTAGATTAGGAGGTATCAATCATGGAAAGAATTCGCCGCCGTACCCCTGCGATTGTATTGGGAACGGCGCTCGGCATTGCCCCTATTATATTAGCGGGATGTGGGACACCCAATGCAGCACAACCCACGACTAAATCCAACGTATCCCAACCGGTTCACGGCGGCACTATTATCCAAGCACTAGGACCGTTAGTGGCGATTAACTGGTATCAGCCCTTGCGACCGGTGGCGTATAACAGTTTGTACGATGCTTGGGCGGCAAGTTTGATGTATAAAGGGCTATTCCACATTGCGCCCAACGGCACCATCGACTTTTCGCGGAGTATCGCAAGTGCGATTTCGTGGAACAAGGCAGGCACAGTCTATACCGTGAAAATGAATCCTAAGTGGTATTGGTCTGATGGTGCCCCAGTCACCGCACAAGATGTTCAATTTACCTGGAAACTGATTCAAGCCGCTAGTTCCTCTAACGCACCGGCACCATGGCCTTATGCAGGCGCAGGATCAGGAGGAGTGCCACAACTCATTAAGAGTTTTCAGGTCATCAATGCCCATGAGTTCCAAATCACCCTGACGAATCCCGTCAACCAAGTGTGGTTTGAATACAATGGGTTGGGTGATTTTATGCCACTTCCGGCCCAAGCATGGGATCTGCATCCGAACAACCTCGATCAAGAATTGAGTTATTTAGCCAGTAACGGCAATAACGTAAACTTCTTTAAAGTGGTTGACGGGCCATTTCGTCTGACCAACGCCATTCAAAACGTGTCGTGGACTTTTACACCCAACTCGCACTACGACGGGCATAAGCCTTATATTAATAAGTTTGTGTTGGCGTATCAGACGTCGGAAACCTCTGAGGTTAACGGGTTAAAAACAGGAACGGTGCAAGTGGGGTATTTGCCCTTGTCAATGTACAGTGTGCGCAGCCAGTTAACGAACGACACTCTCAACACATCCTACAACTATAGCATTGACCGCACCATTTTGAACTTTCGAAGCCCCAGTGTGGGCACTATTCTGCGTCAATTGCCGGTACGTCAGGCCATGCAAATGGGTATTGATCAGCAGTCCATTATCCAGGCACTCTATAATGGGATGGGGGTACCCGGAACCGGTCCGGTGCCATTGCATCCTAAAACGTTTCTAGCCCCACAATTGAGCCACCCTCTCTACCCCTTTAATATTAAGGCGGGGATTCAGTTGCTGAACAAAAATGGATGGCATTTGGTCAACAATGTCATGACCAACAGCAAGGGTCAACAATTGTCCTTTAACATGGAGTACAATGCGGGCAGTAGCACCACTTTGGCCATGGTGCAAATTATGCAGCAAGACTGGGCCAAGGAAGGCATCAAAGTTTCGCTTAGTCCTCTACCATTTGCAACGATGTTGCAATATCACCATCAACCTACAAAGTGGGAAATTCAAACCGGTCTCGGGTGGAGTTATGGAGGAAGTTATCCGACGGGGGGCGGGATGTACGCCAGTAATGGCGGATATAACTTCTATGGATACTCTAATCAGGCCATGGATTCCTTGATTGCCGCCACTCATTCACCGCAACCGTCTGTGGCCTCTTCACAAAAGGCCTTGGATAATTACCAATTATTTGCAGCTCATCATTTACCAAACTTGTGGATGCCGGTGCCAGAAGGTCTTGGAGAAGTGGAAAACACTGTGCATGGCGTACGTTCTTCAGCCAATAGCTTTACTGAATCGATCTCTCCCCAATATTGGTGGATTAGCCACTAATCGAAAAGAGGTTAGGAAGGCGACATTTTTAAGGAGTGAAGCGACGGATATGGTACATTCTGAAAGTAGTCGTTTAGATGCAGATAACCTGGATCTCGAGGGGCCCGAAGAAACCGGGCCCTCGGGATCCCGATTTCGACGAATCTTTTGGCACCATCCGCTTGCCTGGCTGGGAATTGTCGGGATTACGCTGTTAACGGGATTCTCATTTTTGGGTCCCGTACTCTATCGTGCGAGTCCTTACACCCTGCATCTCACGTCCATTTTGAAACCACCTTCTGCAGGGTATCCTTTAGGTACCAATAACTTGGGACGCAATATGTTAGCGCGTTTGATGCTGGGAGGGCAAACCTCCCTGGAGGTAGGCTTTGCAGCGGCTGTGTCCGCCATGGCCATCGGAATTGTTTATGGTTTGGTGGCAGGTTATGTCGGCGGCTGGGTTGATGCAGTAATGATGCGTTTTGTGGATTTATTGCGCTCAATTCCTGGGCTCTTCCTGTTGATTTTTCTCGATTCTCTGGTTACACCCAGTCCTGGGCTACTCATTCTCCTGATCGCTTTCACGTCGTGGCATGGGGTAAGTCGATTAGTACGGGCAGAAGTCCTTTCGCTTAAGCGCCGACTCTTTGTCGAAGCCTCTCAGGCCCTAGGAGCTGGACCTGGACACATTGCATGGAAACATTTGCTGCCCAATATTTTAGGCACGGTGATTGTAGCAACCACATTTATGATAGCGGACGCTGTGCTCGTAATTGCCAGCCTGAGTTTCCTGGGAATGGGCCTACCGCCGCCTATTCCCAATTGGGGAGCCATGTTGGCCGACGCCATGGCGTATTTGCCGCAGCATGCATGGTGGCTGGTATATCCTCCGGGGTTAGCCGTGTTATGGACAATTCTTTCCATTAGCTTTATTGGGGATGCATTTCGAGCGGCGCTGGACACCCGTATGGATTCCAGCTTTCGGGGAGGGAAAGTATCATGATGAAATATAGTGTGGCACGGCTCTTTCAGGCGGTTCCCACACTGACGTTGCTGTCGATCATCAGCTTTTTGCTCATTCACGTGGTGCCCGGGGGGCCGGCTGTAGTTATGCTCGGGGATAAAGCTACGCCGGCGCTCGTCGCTCAGATCAACCGGTCTTTAGGATTAAATAAGCCTTTGTGGATGCAATATGGAATTTGGTTGGGGCAACTACTGCGGGGGAATTTAGGGTATGCGTACTCGTATCACCAGAGTGTAGCCAGCCTTATCGCTATTAATCTGCCGCGAACCTTAATTTTGGTCGTGACTGCGATCGCTATTTCGCATGTGATTGCAATTATCGTAGGAATATATCAAGCAGCACACCGAGATCAACCCATTGACCATATGTTGACTGCCCTATTGTATTTTCTCTACGCTATGCCGACATTTTGGCTTGGCGTACTAATGGTTTCTATTTTTTCCATTACCCTTGGGTGGTTTCCTTCTGGAGGGTTATATAATCCTTTGCTGACTCAACCAACCATTGGATCGTATGTCGATCATTTAATTCTGCCAGCTTCCGTACTAGTTATCGGTTCCGTGGCTGGATGGGGTCGTTATATGCGTTCGTCAATGTCTGAGACTCTGGTCCAAGATTACATTCGAACTGCTCGAGCGAAAGGCCTGAGTGAAAGGGCAATATTGGTTCGACATGCTTTAAAAAACTCGTTACTTCCCCTCATAACGCTAATGGGGATGTCATTGCCGGGGCTCTTCAGTGGGGCTCTGATTATCGAAATCATCTTTGATTATCCTGGGATGGGACTGCTGTTTTGGAACGCTGCCCAACAACGGGATTATCCCATTTTGTTAGGCATTGTAATTATGGTAGGGGTTTTAACCATTTTAGGCAATTTGCTCGCCGACCTACTTTATGCCGTCGTAGATCCACGAATTCAATACCAGTAAAAAAGTTTTACACCGGCAGACACATTCCTCAAGGTCTTGCCATGGGAATCCACAAAGGAGGCCGTGTAGCACATCATGAGTAAAACGTTAGGGATATTAGCCGGACTCGGCCCGTTAGCGGGAGCCCATTTTTATCGCCGTTGCATCGAATTGACCCCGGCGTGTAGCGATGCCGAACACCTTTCGGTTGTGCTGATATCGGAACGGTCTATTCCGAGTCGTTTGGATCATTTAGCAAACCGTGGTCCGTCACCAGTGAAAGCGCTAGTCGCGGTGGCCCAACGCTTGGTCGGAGCCGGAGCGGAAGTGTTGGCAATCCCGTCGACAACCACCCACGCTTATTATTCAGAGATTGTTGCGAGCGTCACGATTCCGGTTCTCAATTTAGTCGATTTAGTGGCCCTGGAAATCGCCCGTCACGGATCCCTTCGGGCAGGCATTGTTGCTACTTCCCCCACGCGGGACTATGGATTGTACGATCAAGCGTTTGCGGAGTACGGTATACAAGCGGTGTATCCTGACCCCAAGACCCAACAGGAAATTACGACGATTATCAATGGAGTCAAATCATCTGGCTCCAACGACTCGTGGGGCCGAAGGTTGGTTCAGACCATGGGAGAGGCGTGGGCCCAAGATGCCGATAGTCTTGTATTGGCGTGTACGGAAACGCCGGTGGTGTTCCCGCGCGATAGCCTGAATCTGCAGACTGGAGACCGTCAGGTTTTCGATGCAACTGACATTTTAGCCCGAGCGGCTATTGCGGCTTGCCAGCTAGAATAGTCATGTGTCTCTCAATTTAAACGAAAAGGAAAGAAGGATATGGCTGATGAGGACATGGACGATTACGGAACACATGGCGGGTAAGCCTCCGTCGATATGGATTATCCCGTGCGAGGTTTTTGAGATGGGGAGCCGCGCTTTGTGGGGTGAAGAAAGGCCTGTCCCGCAGATCCCTTTGGGATCATACGCCTCAATTATACATGGGGACGATTTAGTAATCCTCGTCAATGCCCCGCCAGCGCGCAAATTGCGGAGGATTGTATATTACGAGGCGGCGCGTATGGCAGCAAAGAGCGGTGGTTCAGCATTGGGTCTATGGCTTGCAGGTGTAGACGGTGCGGTGTTGCCGTCTTTGATCGCAGGGGTGGAGCATGGATTGTATCGCTACCAGGACTCGTTCGCGTCTGTTCAAACGGTGACGGTTGTGGGGGATGCCGATATGCAACCAACACTGCGGATGCTTGCTCGAATTGCGGCGGCGCAATCGTGGACTCGGGATTGGGTCAATATTCCGCCTTATGAGAAACCTCCCGAGGGTAATGG
>JAKAAL010000316.1 GCA_021802375.1 Bacillota bacterium
AAAAGTCGTGCGTCGTGCGATTATTCAGGAAGGTATACGGCCTGATGGCCGTGGATTAACCGAAATTCGGCCGCTTCATATTGAGGTGGGCGTCTTGCCAAGGGTTCATGGCACGGGCTTATTCACGCGCGGACAGACCCAAGCGTTAACCGCAATGACGCTTGGACCTTTGTCGGATCAGCAGATGATAGATGGCATTGGGGAAACCGAATCCAAGCGCTACATGCATCACTATAATTTTCCTCCGTTTGCCACAGGAGAAGCTGGACCTATGCGCGGGCCGAATCGGCGTGCTATTGGTCATGGTGCATTGGCAGGACGAGCCTTGGAGCCCGTGATTCCTCAGGAATCAGAGTTTCCTTATGCGCTACGCCTAGTGTCGGATATTTTGGAGTCTAATGGATCCTCCTCGATGGCATCGGTGTGTGGCAGTACCTTGGCGTTGATGGACGGCGGAGTGCCGATAAAGGCGCCCGTGGCAGGCATCGCTATGGGATTGGTGAAGGACGAGGCGGGTGTTGCCATTTTGACGGATATCCAAGGTTTGGAGGATGCGTTGGGCGACATGGACTTCAAAGTGGCCGGAACCAAAGACGGCATTACTGCGATTCAAATGGACATTAAGATTCATGGTCTGGACCGTGAAATCTTAGCCAAAGCCTTGGAACAGGCTCGCCAAGCCAGACTTTTCATCTTAACTGAGATGTTGGCTGTATTGCCCGGCCCTCGCGAGCATTTGTCGACTCATGCACCGCGTATCATCACTATCACTATTGATCCAGAAAAAATCCGTGAGGTGATAGGGCCAGGCGGCAAAACCATCAACAGAATTATCGACGCCACTAGGGTTGGAGACAAAAAGGTCGACATTGACATTCAAGATGATGGTACCATCTACATCGCGGCGATCAATCAAGAGGTAGCGCAAAAGGCGGTACAAATGATCGAAGATTTGGTGCGTACTGTAGAAGTAGGCCAGATCTACGAGGGAAGAGTGACCCGTTTAATGAATTTTGGAGCATTTGTCGAAGTGTTGCCTGGCAAAGAAGGCTTAGTGCACATTTCCCAATTGGCTCATCAGCGAATTAACAAGGTGGAGGACGCGGTCAAAGTCGGCGATGTCATTAAGGTCAAAGTCGTCGAAATCGATCACGCGGGACGTGTCAATTTGTCGCATAAAGAGGTAGTTCCTGTACCTGAAGGCATGGTTGTCGGCACCAAAGGCAATGATGTGCACCATTCGCCACCAAATCAGACACGACCGGGTGGCCCCCGACGCCCGTACCGTGACAACAACGGACCACGGCGAGATACCCGGTGATTCGTATTGGGGCTCAAGTTTCGGTAGCCGGAGGAATGCAACTGACACTGACAGAAGCAAAGCAGACGGGTCTCGAATGCCTGCAAATATTTAGTCGCAGTCCGGTGGGGGGCCAAAGTCGTGGCCTGCCGCAGTCGAAACAGATGGCAGAGTGGTTGGCCGGAGCACATATCCGGCCGCTTTTTGTTCATGCACCATATTTTGTCAATCCGGCAGCCACCGATGACGCGATGCATGCCAAAGCCTGCCAGGTGTTGGGGGATGAAATGAGGCGGGTGCGACATTTAGCGGGTGACTTTTTAGTAGTGCACCCGGGCCATCAACAAACTGGATCCGGCCCCGAAGAGGCGTTGGATGCATTTGCTGATACCGTAGTATCTCTGTTGTCCACTCGGGGCCGGGTGCTTATCGAAAATACGGCGGGGCAAGGCAAGGAAGTCGGTTCCGGCTTCGAAGATTTGGCACGGGTGTTCAATGCTGTGGGCAAGACGTCACGGGTCGGGCTTATGTTGGATACCGCCCATGCCATGGCGTGGGGCTACCCACTGACCACTGCTGACGATTGGAATCGTCTTTGTGGCCTAATTGGTGAGTATATCGGATTAGCTCGGGTTAAAGGAGTTCATTTGAATGACTCTATGTTTGCTGTTGGTTCTCGTCGTGACCAGCATGCGGCATTGTTAACAGGATATTTAGGTTCAGAGGCGTTACAGGGTATCATTGCCACAGCGGATTTGCACAGTTGGCCGTTGATTCTTGAGACACCGGGAAAGAATGCGGCGGCTCGCGCGGAGGATTTGGAAATTTTACGCAGGTCTATGAGAATGTGAACCGTTCCCTAAAATGTTATCTGATAACTCAGGTTGGACGCGGCCAGGGGGAGTAAAAGGCAAAAATGCGGCGGTTTGGGCACGTTATAGACCACGTTAGCCCGTATAACCCTAGCGATTTTAAGGTCCATTCCCTGTCATCTGAGTTAACCGATCATGTATGAAATGTTATGCACGCTTATCCATTGATCCGGGACTAAAGAAATCAGGGAATCTATGCCGGAACAGTTATTTCCTTAGGAACTCGTGCCGGCTTGGGACTGGTCCGCCAATAGAAAATTTCGGTTGAGCCCAGGTCATGAGGGAAGTCGTCATGATAATCAATTGCAATACTGTACACCATACGCACCAACTCTCCCAGTACAGCTCGTGTCCTATCGCCCAACCCGTCCCCGCCATACCCCCTAGTATCCATAGGATCTTGCCCGGGAATTTGGACATCCCATACGAACCAAGACACCATAGACTGCCCCAGAAACCCAGCGGTATTCCCAGCAAGGTACTGCCGGGGGAATTAATAGTGAAATTACAGTTGATCCAGGAGACGTCCGTGGCCCCAGGGCATACCACGCCGAAACTCAGCCAGTGGGCTGCGGCCAAATATCCTCCAATCAGCACCCCTGCCGTCAAAAGAAAAGTTCGAATCAGCGGCATTTTTGGTTCCTCCTGTCTATGGTTTTAATAACGCGTAGATCCAAGGACTTGCTTGCTGTAAAGTCAGGGCTCCTCGGTAATGGGCCACGAGCACACCCTGAGAGTTAAAAACGTACCATTGAGGAACGATCGAGGTTGCCTCGGCGACCGTTTGGTGGGGCGCAACAACGTAGAAATTTAAAGCGGTTTGTGAGAGGTGTAACTGCCGAATGTATTGTCGCATTATCGAGAGAACTTTGCCTTCGGGAAGAGTCTTGGTTTTTTGTCCATCCGCACCGTGAAAAGGCGGATATTCCGGACCCGGGGAAGCTATTCCGCCCATATAGGATACGTCGACCACGTCGATGGCCACAGACGGATAAGCTTGTGCAATATGCGGGAGTACCCAGCGGTCCTCATAACCACAAAAACGGCACCATGGAGCCATGGTTAAGATTACTGAGCCCTGGCTTCCTTTTTGCAAAACCACCCGCTCTCCTCTAACATTCAGCAGCATAGACTTTAGGGAGGGGGGATAGCGGGGGGGATTAGGGGGTTGGGAAGAGGTTAGCTGAACTGTCTCCGCGGTACGGCTAACGCTATATGCTCCAAAGGCTGCGCTCAGCAAAAATACCAAGAAGAAAGACGAAAGCCCCCAGACTTTGGGAATTCTGTCCAAAGTTCTTAGTACGGGCGTCATTTTTCAGTCCTGAATTCTTCACGTCTCAGGGCCATGGAAAACATGTCTGAGTACACCACTCTATTTCGTCGGAGCTTCGCTTGGTACTTAAACAGGGTGTCGACTGTTATGGAGGATGCGGAGTCTTTTTGAGCCAAATCTGCACTGACACTCATCCACAGGTAATCCCTGTCCTTTTCCACCACGTTATCGGAGGCCAGAAAGGCCAAACGGATGGAGTGAGCCTGGCTTAGGGCTTCATTCGCAGGGAGATCAGGACAAATCAAAAGAAACTCATCGCCGCCGTAGCGAACCAGAGAATCGGGAGGTCGTTTAAGACTGTTCACCAGGGTAACAAATTTCTGTAATAATGCATCGCCAACTAAATGACCGTACCGATCATTAATATTTTTGAAAAAGTCCAGGTCGATTAACAAGAGAACAATGTTCCCTTGCGGTCTTTTTAGTAATTGTTCGAGTTGAAAAACGCCATATTCTCGACCATAAACGCCGATCAAGTTATCGCGCAGGCCCATTAACCGATCTTGATCAAAGACTGATTTCCATAATCCCAGAGCCAACCCCAAAATGAAAATGTAGATCCCTAGCATTACGTAGTTGGGGCCCATCAACCAGGCATATGTGCTCGAATAAATTGCCGCCACCGTCACGGCAGGAGGCAAAGGCAAACGCATCATTGCCATCAAAATTCCGACAAAAATTAAGGGAAGAAAGGGGCTTTCCTGACCACCGATAGTAAAGGTCCAGCCAAAAATCAATAGCAAGTCGATCAGGGTGGCGATGTAAGGAGCCGGTGAAAATTTTTTCCATAAACCATAATACACGTCGATCAAGTCAAGCCCGCCCAAAATCCATCCGGCAATGAGTACCAGCCATGAGATTCTTTCCATTGTCTGGGGAGGATGGGTGGAAATAACCCAAATGAGGGTACTGGTAGCTACGATGACCATACGCAAGGGTGACAGGATTTGTTCCGCCCTGAGTTGCAGGTGCCATAACCATAACGATTCACCCCATGTCGACCAAGGAGAATGATGTCTGATCGTCTCTTGGCGGTCTGCAGGGATCTTTTGAGGAGTCAAGGTCGGCGATATGGCGGGAAAAGGATTGACGTGAGCCAAGGTTCCGGTATTCCAATAGCTGGCGGAAGCAGCCTGTCCCCAAGCATATCCATGTAACGCATGAAAAGGGCGGACAGATAATTTTTCTAGCCAGGCCCGATCTTCGATTCCTTCTACCACGACTACTGCCCCTACCGTATTGGCAGATTCTATCCAGTTGTCAAAGTGTTCAGGTTTTCCCGCCATACACTCCTTAAATAGTGTTTGATCCAACTTGACATATTGCGGTCGCAGCCAGGCGAACCGGGCGGCGGTAGTCGCTTTGACCCCGGCATCATCCAGCGCCAACGGGACACCTTGATCTTGCCAGTGGACGGCGCCGCGTGTGGCTTTGGCCAAATTATCGACATGGGTTTCGGTAATTTCCAGGACCACCGAATCTAGAGGATGGTAAAGCTGGATTTGCCGAATCATTTCCTCCATGGAACATCCATCTAATTCCAGATACCTTGCCGAGACATTTAGGAAAAGTTTGCCAGGCAGGTCTTTGCCGTCTTGCAATGCAGTAACGATGGATAATTGGTCCAGGCGGTTTTGTAACAGGTGTTCTTCTGTCCACCGCCAAACTTTATCGGGACTTAGGGGTTCGGGAAACCGGGCCAGGACTTCGAACCCTAATATTGTATCACGGGCCAGATCCCAAATAGGCTGAAATTCATGGCGTAGTCCGTCATCGAGAATCATACGGATCGGACCATTCTGTATGGTGGACAACGCCTCCCCGAACGGTTCCACAAGCGGCGCCTCCTTATCTACTCTTTAGGGTCCCGGAGTTGAGTCTCCGGCATTATTCGGACCGGACGGATTGTTTGGTGTCCAATACCTCTGTCGTTTTCCCGGGAGAAAGACGGATCTGGTAATAGTAAGTTTCCCGACCATTTCTTATGATGTACCAGTGAGTGTTGTTCGCAGTGAGATAATAGAAAATTGGGAGTTCGTACTGATCGGCCAGTTTTACCAGGAACTCCATGGAAGGGACCTGGATCGCATCTCTTACCGAGGGCACGGTCGTGTCCACGACCGGAATCAATAAATCGCCAAATTGAGCGGCAATATAATCGGCTTCACTGTGAGATTCCCCCACATCCACATTGTCATATCCCATGACCGCAACATCTTCAGGTATGCGCTTGCCCACACGATGCAAATAGCGCATACCGCCAATCGCCATGAGGTCACTGGCATAAAAAATAG
>JAKAAL010000317.1 GCA_021802375.1 Bacillota bacterium
GCACTACCCTTGGTCCTACCGAGAAGGCACCTCAAGCCAAGCCGAGCTCGTTTTTGGCATCAGACGAATTTTTTCCGTGCCGCTTGACTTTGTGACTAGATAGGTTTATATTGTGATTGTGAACACATTCACTACTAGAAAGGACGCGATACGATGCGCCGATTTCCCACATTTCTTGTCGTCTACACTGGAACCGCCCGCACCGCTCCCGTCGTCTTCTACCAACTGAAGACTTATGAGAGCTATCGAACCCTGATGCAGTTCATCGAGCGTCACCCTCATTGGGAGGTTACCAGCGGTTGGAGCAAACGCCGTTTTCACCTATATCGCACTGAGCGCCTCAAGCAGGGCCTTACTACACCGCATTTCTGCGAGACCAAGCAAGGATGGCTGCGTGTGCCCGAAGCCCATTGGCCGTTGGCCGCAGCTCCCAAAGAAGAAATCCTCTTCGCTCCCTCGTTCTCCTAAATTCCCAAAGGCCCGACGCCCGGGGATCCCCGGGCGTCTTCGTCATGCCCGATCGGCAAGAGTGACCCCTTCACCCTCTTGCTCTTAGGCTAAGCATGAGGATTTCCTTAGAAAATTCCCATCGGCCCGCAACAACCTGGAAACAATTGCGAACTACTGTAGAGAAGTAGCGAAGGTGACGTTGCGAGCGCCTTCTAAAGGGGGCTATTTTGATGAAACGACAATTTGCCTGCCCGCTTTGCAGCAGGAGAACCTCCGTAGGCCAAATTAGTGAGCGCGGATATTGGTTCTGCGACCAGTGCGCCATTCAATTTAACGCCCAAGGCGACATCTACCGACCGTCTCGCGATGGAGATTTGATTCCCGTTCGCCTGGCTGGCTCGGCCAGCTAAGCAATCGGAATCTGAGCGGTGTGCAGGTTCAGCACGGGGCGCATCGAGCCTACGGCGATTCCCGCATGGTTGCGAATGACGGGATATACGAGGTCGTTCAAGGCCAACATAGCCTCATCACTTAGGAGACCCAGGCTAGCCAGAACGTGAAGGACGGTAGTGGCCAGGGTTCTGTTATTGCCGTCTGCCACTTTGATGGCCATGCCCCACCCTCTTTCGGGAATGCCTAGGCCAAACACAGCCTCCGCACCGCCTTTGGCCACAAAGCGGCCGCCGCTGGCCTCGGATAGCCTAACTTCCAGACGATCCTCACCGGATACCAATTCGGGATAGGCTCTGAGAGCTTCCGCTATCAAAGTCATCGCGGAAGCTTCGACTATGTCCATACCACGCGGATCCGCCAATTGCGCATAGGCGAACGCCATGCGATTGAGGGGCAGGAAAAAGGTAGGCGCACCGCACCCATCGATCGCCGTTTTTATAGCAGCATGCGGAGATAGGCCGGTGAAGCGGCGAACACTCTCGGCAATACGAAGCTGTACGGGGTGGTCAGGAGCCAAGTATCCTTCGGCGGGAGCTCCCAGTTTCCGCGCCAGCATTAACATGCCGGTGTGCTTGCCCGAGCAATTATTGTGTAGCGCCGTGGGCTCACGGCCGGAGTCTAATAAGGCCTTGCGAGCGCTTAGCGTAGAAGGCCAGTGCACTCCACAGTCTAGATCGGCGGGGCCTGCGCCAATTTTCTCTAGTAGCGCCGTAACCAGCTCCAGGTGACGTTCTTCTCCGCCGTGCGACGACGTCACAATGGCTAGCTCGGGCCCCGTCAAGTCGAACTGTTGAACCCCTCCCTCAAGAATTAGCGGCAAAGCCTGGAACGGTTTTGCACTCGACCGCCAGAAGGTGGCATGCTCGGGATCTCCTGCCCATGCCGTGAGCCGACCTCGGCTGTCTACGACCGCGACGTCGGCGTAAGCCACGCTTTCCACCCATTCTCCTCGAACAATCTCCACCGCTCTTTCCGCCAGTCTTATCCTCTCCTCGTATCCGTTTTAAACAGGGATGCCTGGGTCACGAAGGTCGCGAAGATGCGTTGGCTAACCACATCCCCCGCTACGGCCAAGTCCTCAGGATGCCACTGCACGCCCATAACGAAATCCCTACCTGGGCCCTCCATGGCTTCGATCAGTCCGTCCTCGGCCGTGGCCACCACCGTAAAACCCTCGGGCACGAACTCTACTGCCTGGTGATGAAGAGAATTGACGCGAATCTCTGCACTGCCCGCTAAATCGAACAAACGACTGGGACGCAGCACATCGATCCCATGGGTGGCCGAACTGCGACCTTTTGTTTGATAATGGACAATATCTGAGCCCGCCATCTCCTGACTAATATCTTGAATTAAAGTTCCCCCTAGGGCCACAGCCAATGCCTGGATCCCTCGGCAAATCCCCAACATAGGCATATGCAGGGCTTGGGCAGCCCTGATTAATTCTATTTCCGTTTGGTCGCGCTCGGGGCAAATAGCCTCGTCCTTGGTTCCGCGGTTTGGCCTGGCGTAGCGCTCGGGGGCAAAATCACCGCCTCCCGTTAAAATTAACCCATCTAGCCTCGTGAGAACATTGGCAGTCGTACCGTTGGGCAGCGCAACGGCGATCCCCCCGGCTTGACGCAAGGCGTTGAGATAGGCCACCGAAATCCCGTCCCGAAGACCATCGGCACTACGAGCCATGGTTAGTCCAATTAAAGGTGGCATTTGGCCGCCGCCCTCTCTTTTGGCCCCAAGCCTATAAGACGGTCAGGCCAAGGCTAATCCGAATCGCCTGATCAATCCGCATCATCACTTGGGGAGGTAAATGGGCAATACGTTCTCTGAGTCGGCGCTTATCTAGCGTTCGAATTTGTTCCAACAAAATGACCGAATCCCGGTTCAATGACGATTCTATCGCGGAGAGCTCCACGTGTATGGGAAGCCGGGTCTTGAAACGCTGTGAGGTTATGGCCGAAACAATGGTGGTGGGACTGTATTTGTTGCCAATGTCATTCTGGATGATTAATACGGGACGAACCCCTCCCTGCTCCGAGCCCACCACAGGCGACAAGTCGGCAAAAAAGATATCACCGCGTCTTACCTGGACTTCTCCGATCGCTGACATGACTCACTAATCCTGCCGTAGTCCACAGAGGTCCCAGAGTTCCTCGGATTCTGGGGGAGATTCCATATGGCCCAATTCCTGATATCCTTCGATGAGTTGTTGCCTAAGGGTTTTACGTTCCTGTTCCGCCAGAAAAAACTCAACGCTCTCCCGAATCACGTCACTTCGGTGCCTACCTCGCTGACCTGCCACCACGTCCAGCGCGTCCACCAATTGGTGAGGTAGGCGAACCACTACTCGGCGATTCACGTCCAAGGGCCCACCTCTTTCCTCTTAACGTTCACATTATAGACTTCGCAAAAATTTGATGTCAATCGCCTCGATAGCGACGTGGCACGCGTTTTCCAATTCCCGTCACCACCTCATAGGAAATCGAATCGATGTGCCCGGCTAGTTCCTCCGCACTAATCTCCTCTTCGCCGTCCCTACCCAGTAAAACGACGGGATCCCCGACACGCACGGCTATGCCTAGGGGAACGGCCACGGTAATTTGGTCCATCGACACCCGCCCAGCCACGGGGTAGCGATGGCCCCCAATTAACACATCGCTCACATTCGACCACCCGCGGCGATATCCATCAGCGTAGCCCACGGGTACGGATAGTAATTGCATCGCCTCGGCGGTGCGGAAGGTTCCCGCATAGCCCACGGCAAAGTCCTGTCCCACGACCTTGATATAGGCCACTTCCGAACGCCATTTAAGGGCAGGCTCTAATCCGACCGCCTGGCTATAGGGCTTGAGGCCATAGACGGCAATCCCGGCTCGCACCATGGTAAAGTGCGCGCCCGGATATTGCATGATGGCGGCCGAATTGGCCGCATGAATTTCAGAGGGTAGCGCACCTTGCCCACGAAGATACTCGATAGCGTCTAGAAAGCGCGCCAACTGGGTTTTTGTTGCTCCAGGGTCGGTATCGCTGGCTGAAAAATGAGTTGAAAGCCCAATCCAATGGAGATCAGGATCCGCTAGTGCTTCAATCCAAGCCTTACTTAGGCGATCCCAAATGAGCCCTACACGACCCATCCCCGTGTCCAGCTTTAGGTGTATACGGGCCCGGGTTCGATGCCGCTTGGCGGCCATCTTAGCCCACAAAAGGTGCTGTTCGTCAAACACGGTGAGGTCCACGCCGTGCCGAACCGCCCAATCCATTTGGCGGTCGTGCGATGGGCCCAAAATCAAGATGGGCGCGGCAATGCCTGCCTCTCGAAGTTCCACCGCTTCTTCAGCCAGGGCCACCCCTAGCCACTCGGCTCCCGCATTCAGCGCCGCCTTCGACACCCTTAGGGCACCGTGCCCGTACGCATCTGCTTTCACCACCGCCATCAGAGCCACTCCGGTGGCTAAAAAGCTCTTTAAATAGGTCACATTGTGACCGATCCGATCGAGGTCTACGATGGCTTCCGTGGGCCGGCTGTGGCCGCTGCATGACTCCTGGGCGCGACCTAGAACCATTGCGGATCCTCCTCCCGGCGGTCCGAAAGCCAGTGCTGCCAGTCGCCCGCCAGGGCTTGAATTAGGTCTGGAGCGATGAGACTCTGCCCGTGGACTGCCTCCGCTTCTTGCCCTGCCCGCCCATGGATATATACCCCGGCGGCGGCCGCCTGCCACGGGGCCATTCCACTAGCCAGGAGGCCGCCGATGATTCCACTTAAGACATCGCCGCTCCCGGCGGTTGCCAGTTCTGGGATGCCCGACTGGTTGACATAAAGATGACCCGGTCTACCCGCAATGGAATGGGGACCTTTAAGCACGACCGTGGCACCGAATTGCTCCTGCAAGCGTGTAAATGCGCCCACACGGTCCTGGTCAACGTGACTGGCACTCACTCCCAGAAGGCGTGCCATCTCGCCTTGGTGCGGCGTAAGCACCAAGTGTTCGAGATGATGCTGGCCTAAGACGTCCTTAAGCAGGGCCAGCCCATCAGCATCCACGACCATTGGCTTTCCTAACCCCAGGAGTTCTTGGAACCACCCGCTTGGCGAAACGTCGCCCAGTCCGGGGCCAATGACCACCGCATCGGCCTTTTCCAGAGCTGCCCAATGCGCATCTCCCCAGCGCAGTCGACCTTGATCATCTTCTTGGCTACCGGAAACCAACATGGCGGAAGACGGCGAAATTCTGCTCAATAAGGAGCGCGGTACCATGAGATGGACTAAACCGACCCCCATTCGCAAGGCTGCCTCCGCCGCCATCAGCGGTGCACCAGGCATTCCCTGGGAGCCGCCCACGACGACCAGTCGACCTCGCTGATACTTGTGCCCGTCCACCGCCAAGGGACGGATCCAACCTCGCACCTGGTCCGCGCTCAGCACAGCCGCTGAAGCCGAATCGGGTTCACTGAGGCCAATATCGGCCACCACTAGATCCCCACGATGCGACCTGCCAGGGTAGCACCAATGTCCCCACTTGGAGCCGCCAAAGGTAATCGTTGCCTTCGCCCGCACCGCGCTACCGTCGATCTGACCCGTGTCTGCATCCACGCCGGAGGGGATATCCAGCGCATAGCACGGGCGACCGCTGTCGTTTATCGTATCGATGGCGAGTCTGGCCCAAGGCCTTAAGGGGGCTTGAATTCCCGTGCCTAATATGGCATCGATGACCACGGTGACTCGAGACAGCGCCAGACCAAACTCTTCAGGGTCGGTGATGTGTACCCCGTACGCTCTGGCGGCATCCAACAGCCTGCTCGCCCCGTCAAAGTGAGGCACGCCCTGCAACAAGACTACCTCGACGGGAAGAAAGCGCGCTAGATATCTGGCCGCCACCAGCCCGTC
>JAKAAL010000318.1 GCA_021802375.1 Bacillota bacterium
CATCTTAGCGAGAACTATTTCCAGAAAACCTGTCCAAATTTCTTGCCGGGTTGGTTTCCCGCCACCGCCGCAGCACACCGTGGTCGACTCGATGGCCGCAGGTGAGGACAAAGCGCTCCTTAGCGAAAATCCGCAGTTTGGATGCCGCATGTAGTGGGAAGCACAACGCCCGTTCGGAACACGGCGCGCCATCGTTGCGTATAATGCAGTGCCGGATCAAACCGGCCTTCGAGATGATGGAGAAGTATCTACATAGCGTGGCGGAGCATACACAAAATCCGTATGACAAGCCCTCGAACATAATACCCACGCATTCCCCTTCCCAGGCACAGCCGGGAGGTGAGCTTCACCGCGAATATTGCGTCACGACGTTATACTCGAGGTGAGGGGAGGCCCGGCTGAGGCACAACGGCGTCGGCCGTGAGCGAGAGGAAAAAGGCTTCATGAGAGGTCAGGTATGGACCATGAAGGGGCGTGCGAAGGCCCATGTCAGCGTCGCAAGTACAGTCCGACGATGTCAAAATATATCGAAATGAAGGGTTTGTTCATCTCTCCATAAGAGCGAGGGCGACCCCTCCTTACAGCCTTCGCGGTAGTCAGCGTCAAGTGGGCACGCACTGGTCTGGGCTTAAGCGTAGAAGGTGAGAAGCTGGCGGCGATGCGAAGCGAACCCCCTATACCTGGTGTCCACCAAGGCGATCGTACCCGAAAGTTAGGAAAGGATCGATGCACTCGCCAGAGGCGGACCATCCCGTCGTCGTCAAGAAGGGCGTGTCATGCGCCGGGCGCAAAGGGGGCAGGTGAACTCAAAACGAGACCCCTGGCACCCATCGGGGAGGAGCCGGGGGAGCTCTGCGTCGCTTGGCGCCGGGAATGGCTCGCAGGAGCCGGATGCGTCGAGAGGCCCACGTCCGGAATGTTTAGGAGGCGGGAGGTCCATTCTTCCGGCCTACCAGGCCGGGTGGGGTTAAGCGGGCGGTGGCCGTGAAGGACGCCCGATCTTTTCTTCCCAGTGCAGTAGTGGCCACCCTGTATGTGACCAAGCCTGGCTCCTGGCCGCTTCGTCTAGGTTCTAGGACGCACCGTGTAGTCAGGTCACTCTCCGCTCTGAAAATCCTCAACAAACATACCCATGAGGATTTTCGTCTTATTGTTCGCTCTCTTCCGATGGGCCTGTGCCCTGATTGAACCGCTCAATCGAGGTACCCACCGTGGCGCTAGAGTCCAGCCGGGAGCCGTGTACCCACTAAAGGGGTCTCCTTCCGGCGACGGAACCTCTCCATGAGGATGGCCTTGACCTGCTCTTTGGGGGTCCAAAGGCGAATCTCGGGATCATCCAAGCGCTGGAGAATGTTCATTCCAGCCACAACGTCTGCATCGCCATCCCACCCACACTCTAGGCAGTGAAACCGATCTCCATGCCGATTGTCTTTGTGGACAAATCCGCATGTCGGATTGGGACAGATTTGACTGGTGTATGCAGCATTGACGGTTTCAAGGCGGGAACATCCCGCCTCAGTACGAAACTCCAGCCGCTCCCTGAGGACGGATCGGGCCCAACGGGAGACCAGCCGTGAGAGTTTGCGGCTCTTGGTACGGCCTCGCATATGGGTGAGATCTTCCATGACCACCACCGACGGCCGGGTTTTAACCGACTGCCGTGCCGCCTCACCGACCAAGGTTTTAACGGTAGCCTCGCCTTGGACGCGAGTCCGCCGCAGTTTCTTCGTTCCCAGGTTGTACCGACGAATCCGGGCGGCCTTGGCGGGATCGCCAGCGGCCTCGGCTCGCTTGGCGAGTTGGAAGAGTTTATTCCGGGCCTTGCCGGTGTGGTGGGTCCCCTGGGTTAAGCGGTTCAAGATCTGCCCATAGCCCCGGCCCAACTTCTCTCCGGTGCTGGTGGCCAACACCTCGGTCACACCCGCGTCCAGGCCAATCGCAGGACCGTCTGCCGCCTTTTTCGGCCGGCGCACCTCATAGGGCATATGGATAGCGGCAACGCCTCGCAGACGGTCCCAGACCACGCGAATGTTGCCATGGATCGCTCCCTGGCCTAGGAGCGGGATGATGAGCCGCTCCCCTTTGGTGAGGGAACTAATCGCCACATACATCCGACCATTGCGCTGGAACACCCGATAGAGGGTGCTATCCAGGGCCATGCTGCGGCGCAGATGCACTCTAGGGGGAGTGCCTAAGGCAGGCCGGATCACCCGACGCAGGAACCGCACCACCGCCTTGCGCTCCAAGGAGGCGATTGCAAACGCAGGGACCGGAGCTTCTCCCCGTAGAACCGCACCTATGCGGCCATATTTTCGCAGAAGCCAAAAGGCATAGCCCCGTTTAACGCCATCGAACTCTTGGAAGATTCGGCGTTTGGCGCGGCTGCTGGTCAGCGCAGATTCAAGAAAGCGAATCATCGTATCCGCAGCATCAAAGACGGCCTGATCCAGGAGATGGACGGGCACGCCTGGAGGGTACTCAGATTTCATCTCAGTCCGAAACCGCTTGGGGCTGTCTAACCCGTCCCAGGCCCCTGTTCTACCCAGAATCAGCAGAACCCCCTCTTTAACGCGTGCAAACGCATCCACCAAGTCCGTAAGCATCTGCCGTTTTCTTTTATTGAGCGGGCGGGACGGGTACTTGGCCGTGCGTTTCACTGACTGACCTCCTCTGCGGCATCCCTGAGGGCATCGAGAACCTGTTTGTTCCTGTGACTACGACTACCGTAAAGCCTCGCGGAAAAAACCGTGATGATTTCCAGCACATCCGAAACCCGTTCTTCCTCAAACGTTGCCTCTTCGGAGGCATTGATGATGATGACCTCCGTGCCGAAGTGTTCACAAAGGGAAAAGACCAGTTCCGAGCCAAAGCGCAAGAGGCGATCCTTGTGGGTAATGACCAACCCCACGTATGGTCTTTGTATTAAGGTCAAAGGTGGGGCGACAGCAGCGATGTTCATCCTCGTAGGTTTCCTGATTAGTCAGTGTTTGTGAAGAACATCACGTTCGACGGCCCATGTCAAACCATCCTGATCTACCGATGGCACCACAACCTCTACCGCTCTGCCTACCTCGGGGTCACTTTGTGCCATGGCTATGCCTCAGCCGGTCCAGCGTAGCGTGTCCACGTCCGCTTCACCATCGCCGATGGCGCCACTATTTGATGACATCCCGAGACGTGCCGACACTTTCGCCAAGTCTTGGACTTTGCCCATCTGAGAGGGCCAGACCTCACGGCTGTCCGGATGTGAACGAAGGAGACGGAGATTATCAGCAAACTGGCTACCCACAACTTGGGTACCGAAGCTTTCGAGGGATTCACGTGGACCCCTGATCATGATCTTGACGGGAGGTCCAGGCCATTCAACAAGACTCGTGTCGTGAGGAACGGCAATCTGGATACCGTGATTACTGGCATATCCGCCTAGCCAGAACTCGTCGCCAGATACCCACAAATCCTTTCCAATAAACATTCGGATTAAGAAATGGTGATTTATCGCCGCGTGCACGACGTAACGCGCGACAATATTAGGTAGCGGATTTCGCCACCAGCGCCAAAGCTCGCCAGGCGCGATTTAGGACCGTTCTGGCTCGTGGGGGTCATCGGCTCGCCAATCGGCAATAGCCAGCGTGGTAGTCTTTAAGACCCCGTTCTGATGGACTTATCCGAATTGGATCATTGCTGACCAAATTTTTCGCCATCTTCCTGCTTCATCACCTGAAGTTTCACGGATCCCGCAAGATCCGCCAGCGCTTCAGGCTCCACAGGCAGACCCCGTAGAACTTACGGCGTTTCTGACGTGGATCGCCGCGTTGATGTCGCGATCATGCACGCATCCATACTCGGGACCATGCCAGGTACGCTTATCCAGAGTGAGATCGTGATACGGATACGCGCAACCCGGCGTCGAACCGCGTTGCGAGGAAGGAAAGAACCGATCGACTTCCCGCACGGTTTTGCCATACCAGTCCGCTTGGTACCGGAGAAATTCCTTGAACTTGGACCACGCGGCTCGCGCGATCGAGGCGAGGATTTTTCATCATCCCCGTCACATTCAGATCCTCGATGCCGAGGATGTCATAGGATCGGAGAATCTGGATACTCCGTTGGTGCAAGAAATCCTCGCGCGCATTGGCGGTCGCTTCAAAGCACCGAGCTAGCTTGATTTTCGCGTTCGCTCGATTCTTGGAGCCTTTTACTTTGCGTGACAATTCCCGTTGGAGTCGACGCTGCCGTGGTTCTAAGCCAATCCATCGGGTAGGCAGCGGCACCTTAATGCCGTCGGACGTCACCACGAAATCTTTTACGCCGACGTCGAGGCCTCCCGCACGATCCGTCTGAGGTCAGGGCGGGGAATCGGCCGTCTCAACCGTCACCCTGACGAACCCATGATCCGCCTTGCGCGATACCGTGACGCGTTGAATCGGGCCATCGCAGCGTAAGGCTTCGCGCATCCGCACCCAACCTAACTCGGGAATGGACACCCGGGGTCCATCGACCTTCACCCGATCGTTTGGCCATGGAAACCGGTCGCGATCGTTGGACTTTTTATGGAACTTGGGATGGTGAAACCGCCGTGGTTGCTTCGGCTTCTTGCAATCCTCAAACCCATGGGCATAGGCCGCGCCGAGGTTGCGCAACGCTTCTTGCACGACGGATTGGGACCGTCAACATCCAGGGAAACGCTTCGCGTTTCATGGCGTTGAGGTGTTTGCGCAAAGCCCGGTCGGACGGTTTCGGCAAGGTGGGATTGAGCTTCCACGCCGCAGACTGCTTTTCCCATTCGACCAACCCCAGTTATACGCAAAGCGGGCCGTGCCGGCCGCTTGTCGGAAATAGGTGATCTGGACGTCATTGGGATCCAAGCGAATCTTATGCGATCGTAACAGGATGATTGACCTCCTTCAAAGAAAACATACGTTCCTCGTTCAGGATGCAATCTCGGACCCCGCCTGTCCACCCGGATCCGACGGTCTCCGAAGTGTATTTTGATCGATGATCATAAAAAGTTAGGGTTGATCAGTAATGAGCAGAGTATCAAGAAACTGAGTGAACCCTCCAGCTTCGCCTAGCAGGGCGAATACGCGGGTATTACGTTCAATGCCCCTATTAAGAGGGAGTGGCCGACCCAGGTGCCTCGGGAACCTCTGACATCGGTGCTAAGTAATTCTCCCCCATGCTCTGCCTTCTCCGCTTCATCCGATACATTCCACGGTCTGCCGCATCCAGAAGCGCTTCGACATTTTGCCCGTCATCGGGATAGCGACTCCATCCCACACTTATGGAAATCACTTCCGACCTTCCCTCCTCCACCATAATCGGTTCCATACATCGCTGCAAAATCCGATCGCGAACCAAGAGACCCTCGTCCACACTCCGAATGTTAGAGACCAACACAGTAAACTCATCCCCGCCAAATCGACTGACACAATCTATCGGTCGCAAACCCGCGTGGAGCCGTGCGGCCACCTCCTGAAGCACAATATCCCCCATCAAATGGCCACTCTCGTCATTAAAATGCTTGAAATCATCACAATCGACAAAGAATACCGCGAACTGCTCCCAGGAGGCATCGTGGTCACGGATGGCCTCTTCTAGGCGGCGTTGAAACGCGCGTCGATTCAACACGCCCGTGAGCGGGTCTTGGTCCACCATCCTCACTAAGGTTTCGTGGGCTTTTGCTTGCATCGTATGGTCATGAAGCGCCAGAATGCAGTAGGTCCGCTCGCCGATGGATAAGTATTGTCCATCCACGACGAGCGTGCGAAGATTACC
>JAKAAL010000319.1 GCA_021802375.1 Bacillota bacterium
CATGTTCCAATTTTTACATGAATTGGTTCACCAAAAGCGCCGGCTTAGAGCCGCAAGTCGTGAAACCCACAGTCGTCAGGTGGCAAAAATTCGGGCCCGCTGATTGACGCAATGCTACAATACGTCGTGATCGGACACAGTAGTTTCAATCCAGTTGTCGGCCCACTGGTGGACGGCATCCATCACAGCACGAAAAGCTTCTCCTTTTGGAGTTAAGGCATAAGTCACTTGAACTGGGACCGTAGGTACGACCGTTCGGGTAACAATACCGGCAGTTTCCAGTTCACGAAGCCTCTCCGCGAGCATGCGATCGCTCACTTGCGGGATGCTATCGTGAATTTGCCCAAACCGTTTGGGGCCGAACAATAAAACTTCCCAAATCAAACCCACCCAGCGACGCCCTAATAACCCAAAGACTGCTTCGAACTTGGGGCACAATCGTTTTTCATTCATATCAGTCCCTCCGTGGTTATTATACAGAAGCTATTGACAAATATAAAGAAACCGGCTAGCTTTATGATAAAGAAGTAGCTTCCGTTTCGGTAGTTAGGGGGTATGGTGCCCAATTTATCGGCAATCATTTCTCATAGATGTGAAGGAGGACCTCGGATGCCTGCAGTCACTCATCCTAATTGGTTGGAATTACCCCGTCTTACGGCACCCACAGCCCAAGCCTTGGATCGCCCGATCGAAAGGCTGGTGACGGCCCCGAGTTTACTTGAAGGCGCTGGATTCCCTGTACGGCGGCCTTTCCCCAGCCATGAAATCGGTTTTCGCAACGCCGACCCTTTTCTATTGCTGGACCACCTTGGTGCCGTTGAATATGCTCCCGGCGAAGCCAAGGGCGCTCCTTGGCACCCTCACCGAGGATTTGAAACCGTCACTTATATCATCGATGGTGTCATGCAACACCGTGATTCCCAAGGCGGCGGTGGATTGATTACTAACGGTGCTACCCAGTGGATGACTGCAGGGTCAGGTATTTTGCATGATGAGTTGCCTACCGAGGAATTGGTGCGTACCGGAGGCCTATTTCATGGTATTCAACTCTGGGTAAACCTCCCCAGCACATTAAAATGGACTCCGCCGCGGTACCAAAGTTTGGAGTCCCATTACGTGACTTTGATTTCATCGGAGCATGGCGATGGATTACTGCGGATCATTGCCGGCGAACTCAATGGCCATAAAGGTCCCGGGGTGACCTGGACACCGGTAACGGTGGTCCATGCAACATTGAATCCCGGTGCTCACCTGCAAATTCCCTGGCCCCAACTCTTTAACACCCTGATATACATTCTCTCAGGATCCGGAACCGTTGGCTCGGCACGTGTATTGATGCGGGAAGGTCAAGGTGCACAGATGGGTCCGGGGAATACCATTACCATTACAGCCAGCACTGAGTGTTCGGACACTAACCCTACAATGGAAGTGCTGTTACTCGGAGGCCAACCGATCGGCGAACCTATTGCCAGTTATGGGCCGTTCGTTATGAATACCCACGCGGAAATTGTGCAAGCGTTCAGCGACTATCAAGAAGGGCGCATGGGGAACGTTCCAGCCCAAGAATATCGACCCGACTCTCTTTAATTAGCGTTGGCTCGTCTTGTCTTGCTCTATCGGTGTTCATAGGGCCAAAGGGACCCCATCCCTCATGGTTCCACAAGATCTGCCCGGAAGGCAACGTGAGTGTTACCAAGGCTGGACTTTTACACTGTAACCCGTTCCGGGCCTCCTTAGGTGAATGGCGCCAAAGTATGCTGACGAGTCGTAGTGCTACGCAGTCACTCAATAGCGTTCCACGCCCCGGTCAATTCCTCAACAGTGCCAGCGGCAATTACTCCGTCAACGTGGTCTTTCAATATTTTTAGCGAGTGGCTGGCATAACTAAAACCTGGACGCGAGTCCCACGGGTTTCCCCAGAATAGTCGGCGACAACGACGTCGTACGGCATCTGCATAAACCGCTAGAGAATCCAAGTTCCCGCTTTCAAAGCCATCGGTCAGAAGCAACACATCCGTTCGCTGACTCAACCATCGAGAATATTGATGTACTGTAGCCTCTAGTGCGTCAGCTATTCGAGTGCCTCCGTGAATGTCATGGGCAGTCTCGTAGATGGCTGTTAAAGCGTCTAGAGTGTCTCGGTATCGCAACGGCTGAGTCACCCGCGTGATCCGTGTGCTAAAACTCAATATTTCTACCCGGCGCTTTTGGTGAACCAATTCATGTAAAAATTGGAACATGGTAGGGGTGACACTTTCCATGGAACGACTGGTGTCCCATAATATTAAAGTAAGCCGCTCGCGCCATACTCGACGACGATGCCAAAGACGCATAATCTCGCCCTGAGCCAGTCCCTTGCGCAGTGTCTTCGATGTGTTCCAATAACGGCCGTGGGACGCACTCTGTCTTCGATGACTGTAATATTGATGGGCGGCCAATTTTTTCATTTGCAACGTGCCAGGAATGTCATCCACTAGTCTTTGGGCGGCTATCTGATCATCGCTGCTAGCCCGCCCCGCATGCGAAAATATCGTGGCCCGGGCGCTGTGGGTCGTCGGCGTAGAATTCGTTCCCCACCAACTTACCTGCCGGGTGTGAGGGTCTGGAGGCGCCAACCCCAATAGCCACGGAGATTCTTCCGATGAGGTTACGTCAACTCCCGCCAACGATCCGATAAAAGCCGCAAACAGATAGGCTAATAACCTTTGCTGCTCAACGGTGCGCACTAGGCACGTACCCAATATCTCGTAAAATTGGGAAAGGGTTCCCGGTTTTGCCAGAACCAAAGCATTCATGACCCGTTCCATATCGTGATAACTTACTTCAAAACCATAGGCCCGCAGTCCACGAAAAAATAGCCACCAGTTATAAAGAACGGGTTTCATCAAGTAGTCCTACATCTTTTAAGATTCGCTCTAACTTTGACCCTAATGGTGTTTCAGGAGTAGTTAGACGTTCTAAATCCTCGCGATATTTTATCAAACATCCTAATGTGTCCTCCACCACACCCGGAGATAATCTCGTCTCAGACAAAATCCCCACGGCTTTTGCCCAATCGAGGGTTTCAGCGATCCCTGGAGCCTTGTGAAGGCGCTCTTGGCGGAGCCGTTGCACCATATTCACTAACATGGCCGCTAAATCCTGGGGAAGATTCTGGTAGATCCGCGTTACAATCGCCAGCTCACGTTCGAAACTAGGATAGGGTAACCATTGATAAAGACACCGACGTTTTAGTGCCTCGTGTACTTCACGACTTCGGTTGGAGGTCAGGAATACTAAAGGATATTCTGCTGCCCTAATGGTGCCGATTTCTGGAATGGTCACTTGAAACTCCGACAACACTTCTAATAAGAAGGCTTCGAACTCGTCATCACTACGATCGATCTCATCAATTAGCAGAACCGGAGCCGGTCCTTTCGGCGATATAGCCTGCAGCAATGGGCGGGCAATTAAATATCGTTCGCTATAGAGCTCATCTTCAATCGCCGAATCAACCATTCGCCCAGATGATTCCGCCAACCGTACATGCATTAACTGCCTGGGGTAGTTCCAATCATAGAGCGCACTTTCCCGATCGATCCCCTCATAGCATTGCAACCGAATTAACGGCCGTTGCACAGCGTTAGCCACGGCAATAGCCAACGCTGTTTTTCCCACTCCCGGCTCACCTTCCAAGTACAAAGGAAGATTCATCTTAGCGCTTAAAAACACTGCTGTAGCCAACGACGAGTCAGCTAGGTATCCCGAACGCTCAAGATCCGTTACAACGTCCCCGGGTCCATTCCAATCTACCTGCATCCGATCAGTTTTTCCCCTTCGCCGTATGCTGCAACGCCCGGGAAACATAGACACTTACCAATTGCCGCTTGTATCCGGTGATATCGTCCTCGACGGGCGCATGAACGGCTGCGAGTCGTGCCGCTTCACCTATTGATGAGGAATTCAAGCCATGTGCGGCTAGGTAGGCTTCGGCTTCCGCCGCGCGAAATACCGTGGGGCCAATACCGGTTATGGCCAGTCGGACGGTGGCACCCCCATACCCCACCCAGCATGCCACCCCAATTACAGGATATCCCGAAGCCGGATGGGGCCGCTTGAGATAAGTGCTTACCGCATCCGATGGCATAGAGGGCACTTCCACCGCGACCAACAACTCTTGGGGACCCAACGCCGTGACAAACGGTGCCACAAAAAACTCGGACGCCGGGATTTTGCGTACGCCGTCTGGTCCGCTAACAACCATTTGTGCATCGAGCGCTAACACTGCGGCTGGCAAGTCCGCTGCAGTATCTGCATGACACAGACTACCGCCGATGGTTCCCCGATTCCGCACCTGGACGTCGCCAATAACGGCTGCGGTCTGGCTGAGCAAGGGCGCCTCAGCTAGTATCAAAGGATTTTTTACCACCTCAACATGCCGGGTCATAGCGCCCACCGTTACTACACCATCATGCGCGATCACACCATGCAATTCCGGGATCCCGCTAATGTCTACCACCATCGCGGGAGCCGCCAAACGCAATTTCATCAGCGGCAACAGGCTGTGCCCACCTGCTAAGAGTTTAACCTCGGTTCCCTGTTGCAGCCAATCCGCCGCCTCATTCACAGTACTCGCACGGCGGAATTCAAACGGTGCAGTTAGCATGTTTACCGTCCTCCTTGATTTTGCTGTATGGCCTGCCACACCTTTTCCGGGGTTAATGGCATGGGCAAATCCTGAATCCCAAAGGGATGCAATGCATCCATCACAGCATTGACAATGGCTGGTGTCGAGGCGATCGCTCCTGTCTCCCCCACTCCCTTAACACCCAGGGGATTATGTGGTGACGGCGTTACGGTATGTGCGGTCTCAAAGCGCGGGAAAAATCTGGCTTTAGGCACCGCATAATCCAATAGCGATCCGGTCAATAATTGGCCCTCGGTGTCATACTCCGCTCCTTCATAAAGGGCTTGACCAATTCCCTGGACTAATCCACCGTGAATTTGTCCCTCGACAATCATCGGATTGATAATATTTCCCACATCATCTACGGCAATGTATC
The DNA here is from genome assembly GCA_021802375.1 of Bacillota bacterium. The sequence continues at coordinate 5,043 of JAKAAL010000319.1, forward strand.
GCATCAGGTGGATATCGCCCGTGTCGGGATCCACGGATACCACGGCCACATGCGCGCCAAAAGGATAGGTGAAGTTCTTGGGGTCATAAAACGCAGTACCTTCCAGTGCGGGTTCTACGCCCTCCGGCAAGCTCCACGCCAAATAAGCATCCAACGTCACGGCCTGGAAACTGACCTGGCGATTCGGCACGCCGGCAACAGAAAACATCCCGTCTTCAAAAACCACGTCTGATTCCGACACTTCAAGTTTATGGGCGGCAATCTTTTTCGCCTTTTCAATCACTTTTTGAGTGGCTAAATGAATCGCTCCCCCACCTACTGCGGTGGTTCGGGAACCGTACGTTCCCCACCCCATGGAAATGCGCGCAGTGTCTCCATGGACGATTTCAATATCTTCCACAGGTATACCCAGTTCTTGCCCCACGATTTGCGCAAAAGTAGTTTCCTCTCCTTGCCCGTGGGGTGAGGCCCCCGTAAACACACTGACTTTTCCGGTAGGATGCACTCGGACGGTAGCGCTTTCCCATAAACCGCCTTGGAATCCAACCGCACCCGCAACCTCTGATGGACCTAACCCACACATTTCTACATAGGTGCTCCACCCGATTCCGATATATTTGCCGTCCTTGCGTAATGCAGCCTGTTCTTCGCGCAGTTTCGGGTAATCAAGCATATCCAAAGCAATTTTTAAGGTACCCTGATAGTTTCCGCTATCATACTGCAAACCAAAGGG
>JAKAAL010000320.1 GCA_021802375.1 Bacillota bacterium
TTGTGAGTAAATCACCGACCAAAAGAAAATGTCAGTGAATGCAATCCCTGAGGGTCTGGGCGATCCTCCTTATGGCCATCCTGGCGGGAACTGCAGGTCAGTTCTCATGGGCTCGCCAACAGCATCAAGCCCCCGCCATCGGCGGGCGCCCAATCGACAAAGCCCCCCGCTTCTTGAGCGCTACCAAGTCTTCGCGCATCTTCTGCCTGCCCTCCCGAAGCCGGGACTTGGACCGTTCCGGCCGGTGCAGGTTCCCCCCCTCGCGATCTTTGCCCGCCTTGGGAGCCACCTCGTCTCATAACCTCTGCAATTATTTCCACGTCCGCCGATTGAAGTCATAAGGTGTATGGTTAAGTCACTGAGCTATCTGTCGTTCGGTCTCGCCCGGAAGTAGCACTTGACCCTCTGGATGCTCAAAACGTCTTTTGTGTGGGAGGTGTTTAGTTCGTGTCGCGCATACTCGCTCGCTCGCTGGCGGTCTTGGCAGCGATGGCACTCCTGGCCCTTCCGTTCTTCGGCTTGGCCGGAGAGTCCAATCCCCCCTTAACCAGTACCAACTGGGCTGGCTATTTTATCCCAGCTGGGTCCTATCAGAGCGTTGGCGGACAATGGACGATGCCTCGCCAAATCTTAGATCAGGCCCAGGCTGGCACGCTTAGCATTTGGTTGGGACTGCAAGCATCTCCACATTTGATCCAAGGAGGCACCGCTCAAGTAGATGGGTCTCTCACGACCACGTATCTCTTTTGGGAAAACTATCCAGCCACGTTGCCCGAAGACAATCTTCCAGGATCCGACGGGCAAACCTTCGCTAACAATCAAATTGCAGCCTACATTCGAAAAGACGGTCTCCATTCCTGGGCCTTGTGGATCGAAGATCTGGCTACTGGTCGGGTGCTAACTGCAACGGTCAACAGAGCCCATCTAGGGCTTTCATTGCAACCCGAATGGATGGTCGAGGACAGTGGCAACTCGCCCTATCCCCTACTCCCGTTTACCCCCATTCAATTCTCTCGACTCACGGTCAACGGCGCCGTGGCTGGGTTAAACGCAGATGACGCCGAATCCGAATCCATGGCCCAGGGGACCACCACCTATGCCACCACATCCTCGCCGAGTTCCAACGACAATGGTTTTGCCGTGGGTTTCTCCGCCGACAAGCCATCTCCAAAACCCGGTCCCGCTCATCCACAAGCCGCTATCGATGTGGCCGCTCCGCTTACTCTTAGCACCGGTCAAGTGCTAACCATCTTGGGCGGCGGATTCGGTGAGCATAAGGGCCAAGTGTTGCTGGAGGGGCATTCGGCAAGAATCCTAAATTGGCGTCCAGGAATAATCCGTGTCCTCGCCCCCAAAGTTTCTACCCCGAGACGCGTCGACCTCGCCGTCGTTTCCCGAAGTGGTATCCAGGTCCGATTTGATGGCATCATCACCCTCGACCCGTAACTAGTCAGTGTGCCACGCCGGACTGTCCCGCTGCACGCCGCCATGCCGTTTTGATGGCACTCGCTTCGTTAACATGGTAGACCCCGGGTGTTTGAGACATCCGAACAGTCTGACGACAATTTGAGAGCTCCTTGTTGGGCCATCCATGGCAAAGTCTCAACACGGTTGCCTAAATCGCCAAAGGGCAATCAGAAGAAGTCAAGGAGCCCAAGAGTTCGCGGCATCGATGGCAGGGAGACCTATTTTGGAGAAGATACTGCCTGATTAAAAAACCTATGATAATCGCTGTCGGCTTTTCCCGGTCCCTTGCGAGACCCGCAGTCCTTACAGGATCCCCAGAACTCGCTGTAAAGCTCGTGATCTGCTTGGGGCTGGCTTCCGCCCCATGGAGCGAGGAAAAGGTTCCCTCGCTCCGCACCAAGGAGCCCGCATGGCGCCGAACCCGGGTGTTACCCCGCTCTCATCAAGATACCCCGTCGCTCCTTTCGCCCTGTGGTGGCGACGGGGGATGATCGGTCCGTTATTCGGCTAGGATGGTCTTGCGATAGGTTAACCCACCACCTGCTGCATGCATGGCTCAAGCTGAATCATGTCATGGAATCCGCCCGGTTTCCGAAGCGATCACGATTACAAGTGCCGACGTCGGTGCTTTGCGCGGGTTCTTGAATGGTTGAAGGAAAGTCCACAGCGTCAAACTTTGGTCCGCATGGCTAAACGTCCGACCGTTCGTGGCGCTTGGTCTGGCCCAGGGTTTATAGTTGGCGCCACGGCTTCATCCATTTAATCACCCTGCCTCAATCAAATTGAGGCATCCCGAAAACGTTTGCTTCACATCGTTAATCAAGGATGTTCGAGGACGAAAATTTCCTTACCGGGAATGCGTCCGGCTCTAGTTCGCCTGTGAACACGGAGAATCGTGTACTCCCCTTGCTGGGTCGACGAGTACTCTAGCGCGATCACGCGCACGGCGGAGAATGATCGACTGTCCGACAGGTTTAATAGAAACGGCACGACGCGCTCCCCGGGCTGTTGATGTCACGCACATCACACACCTACTTGCACTACCGAGGAAGCGAGGGACGTCTCTATTGTACTGCCATCGTCATGTTCGCAAGAGTGCCGTCTGAGATTGGACATCGCCAAGCAACTCGGTGACGCTTGCCCCGTCGAACTCGGCCAAGAGATCGTGCTGACGGGATCCACTGCACGAGGTACCGCCGACCGGAACTCCGATGTTGAACTGAATTTCTGGGTGAATCAGATGCCTGATAGGGACATCCGACGACAGTGGTTGAACTCCATGGGATGCACGGATATCGTCCTCGATCGGGAATACGCGGGTGATGGGTCCGAGTGGACTCACTTTTGTTTTCAAGGGGTTTTGATCGAAATCGAATGGCAAGCCCTTCATGCAGCCTCCGAAGACGTGACCGCGCTGGTACATGATGAGGTGATTGACCATCGGCGATTGGTGAAAGCATGGGTCATAGAAAGTGCCATCCCATTAAGGTGCCGGCGGAGGGGATGGCACGTTAGAAAACTCCATTGGCGGAGTACCCGAGAGGTGTTCAAGTCGCGCTCATTTCTGACGCCGTACGCAAATGGCGACTTTCCCATATTATGAACTCGCGATGGTCACTGGTTCAACGGCAGGAGCGATTCGCTGTCACTCAGCAAGTTTCTGCAGACTTGCAAAAGGGTCGCCCGAACCCTCTTCGCCGTAAATCGACGGTGGGAACCGGATTGGAAATGGCATTAGATTGGATGAAAATCACCCATTAATTCAAGGCGAAACCAACATAGCGGTTCAAGAATTAACAAATCAAAAAGGGATTCAAGACATTATCGTCTGAGAAGAAAGCGTTTGGAATACATCGTACACTGGGCTAGGCGAGAAACTCATTCATGATAAGGAAAGAGACCCTGAGTCACTATACCTTTACGGAATTCACGAAAACACTAAGCTTTTTAGCGGAGCCCGGATGTACATCGAGCTAAATACATCATTTGTGACCTTGTGAGGGGGTTCCACGCTACAATCATTCCGAAAGAAAGGGTGTTACACAGCACTTCTTGAGGCTCGTGCCAAGAAAGCATTGGAAACTGATCATTTATTTTTAACCGTGGATGCTCGCCCCCTAAGCCGACCTATTCTTCAAAAGTACGATTTTGTCTGTATTGCTCTCGCTTTCGGGTGTCAGTCGCCTTAATTACTGTCCTATGAACGCACATGTCTCCGATGTAAACGCTCTTGGCTTCGGCATTCCACGTGTATACAGTGGATGAGGTAAAAAGAGAGAGCCATAGGCGCCCCGCGACACTCATCCAAGGGAGCATCCAGTCATCTGTCCGCATAAGTACTCTCGTCTTTGAAGGCGGCTCACGCCGATTTCGGGCAGTCTAGTAATATGGCACAATTTTCTGTTATAATTGTGTGTAGCCCAATAGAGGTTGTCCATAGATTGGTAGCGGCTCGCGCATAAGTTGAGCCAGATTTTGTCATCGTCAAAGATGAGAATGACTGTAAAGGACGGCACAGGACCACGAAGCCATGAACTGCGATGACGCAGAGACCGTCGGGAACGGTTGTCAGGTCTCTTGCGTATAGTGCGGGAGGTGAATGCTATGCCCATGTCGACGTACTATCAAGAACTCCGAGAGAAAATTGGCACGCAGCTTATTTTTAGCCCTGGGGTCGCGGCGATTATACGCAATGCCAGCGGCGAAATCCTCTTTCAACGACCATCTCGCGACAGCGAGATATGGAGTCTGCCAGCGGGAGCGATCGAACTTGGTGAGACACCTGCAGAAGCTGTGAAACGAGAAGTCTACGAGGAAACCGGGTTACATGTCCGTCCCCATCAGTTGCTGGGAGTGTTTGGTGGCGAGACCTTCCGATTTACATATCCCGATGGAAACCAAGTGGAGTATATCGTATTCATGTTTGAGTGTGTCGTGGAGTCGGGAACTTTAGAAGCTGTGGACGGGGAATCGGACGTGTTGGAATATTTTGCCGTGTCATCGATACCCCGGCTCGCTCTCCCATACCCAAAAGAGATTTTTCGTGCCGCTTTGTTGGAACGCACAATTTTCCAATCACCCTAACTGACCATCTCTTTTCAGCGCGGCACTGTCGGAAAGGCGGATATCCAAGCTGAATGATGCATAGAAAAAGGAACGGTTTGGGGCAATCGAGCGCGAGGAGAAGTCATGGTCATGGTCATGGTCCGTATGAAAAGCGAGTACGCGGTCATGGGTGACCCCCAATTCTGGCCGGGTTTTGCGTGTTATTAGCCTATCCGAAAGTCAAGGCGCTTGAAGATCGCGGAGCAGCCGAACGCAATCAATTTTTGGCCGACATGGGTCTCCTAGGGCAAGCGATAGCCGACGTATGCGATTCTTGACGCGTCAATTATGCAACTTATGGGAACTCCGACGAATTTCTTCATGACCATGTGTTTCCGTGCGTCCGGTCTGGCGGTACCCGATCGAAATGTGGCACCTGCCGACGACGCAGTATAGCGATGCCCTGTATGGCGACATGCGAGCGGGTATCACTCAGCGGCTGGATATTCATAGACAACTTTTTGGGAAGCTGTTAAAACCCTCCTTAGCGATACGAAGAACGTCCATTCACGGCTGGAACAAGTCGGCCACGACGAGTGGTGAGCCCGGGAAGAGGCAGCTTTGAATCGTCTCGCCCCGACGAAAGGGACCGGACACTTCATATCCCTCGGGTGTCAGATGATATACCGAGAGAGTTGCTATCTCCGGATCAACAACCCAATATTCGCGGACACCAAACCGGGCATACAAGTGGGCCTTCACTCCGAGATCCCGTTCCCGAGTGCTAGAAGACAACACCTCAACCACGAGGTCCGGTGCTCCCTGCACATTAGCCTCTTTGATAATGTTGAGGTGCTCGGTCCGAATAAAAAGCACATCCGGTTCGGTGACGTTGTTGTCATCAAACACGACATCAAGGGGGGCGGTGGCGACTTTGCCAAGTCCTGCGTTTTCTCGCTCGGTCAACCACAAGTGCACATAATGTACAATTCGTTGATGCTTCCAACTTGGCGACGGGCTCACGGCCAGGTCTCCTTCCAAAACTTCATACCGCTTGCCATCGTCAGGAATCTGAGCTAAATCATTTACGGCGAAAATGGGTCGAATGACATCCACGGCATCGCACCTCCTAATTTGAATTATAGCGATTTGTTGGGCGGTGCCAACTGCCAACAGGGTGTAACCCCTCTCTGAAGAATGAAGGCGTAGTTTGAAGCCTCCACCGAGGGACATTCCTGTAAATTCTAGCAGGACTT
>JAKAAL010000321.1 GCA_021802375.1 Bacillota bacterium
GCGGGGCGCTCCCCCTCCACGACCTGGCGTACCGGCCATGATAGGGGGTTGTAGAGTAAGATGGGCGTGGCGGGCCGTTCGTCCTCATCCGCTGCTCGGGTGTCTATCTTTCGCGCCAACGCGTCGAGGGCGCGCGCACCCACCTCGTCGGCCACGGTTTCAGAAAATCCGTAGAAGTTTCGGATGCTGGCATAGGCGGGTTCTGAAGAGGTGCCCGCTAAAATGTCGTGAAACTGATTGAACAGCACATGTTTCCAGGCCATGGTCAGTTCGGCGCTATGCGCCTTGGTGTGCCACAGCCGCTGGGCCACGGCATCGAGCTGCTCGCTCACGCCAAGCGCCATTTCCGCATGCTGATTGGCAGACTTCACCCATTGCATCACGGCGTACGCCCCGCTGGCATGATGTTGCAAATCATCGGTGACCACGGGAAACGCCTTGGCATCGGTCGCGGTCAGCGCCTCAAAATAGATGTCCGGTGAGCTGAAGCGCAAGTCGTGGTCTTCCTTGCGCAGGTCTTGGAGACCGTCGAGGGTCGCTCGAGTCGGTCCTCCTCCATGATTGCCAACGCCATAAAACACCATCAGCGGTTGTTGCAACGTGGTGATGGCTGACCGTGCGCGCGCCAGGCGCTGGCGGAGAACCTCTTGGTCCGTGCCCGGCGACGTATAGCTATCCATCAAACGAAAGGTGAGCACTTCCGTGCCGTCGGGTCCCTGCCAGCGAAAAATGGGCCCGGGAAGCGTCTTTTCCTGTGCTTCGGGCCGCATCATCACGTAAGCGTGTAATCCGCTCTTCGTAAGAATTTGGGGCAGTCCCAGGTTGTGGCCAAAGGAGTCGATATTATAGCCCACCTGGGCGACTTTTCCGAACGTTCGTTGAAAATACTGCTGTGAGTACAGGGTGTGACGACAAAAGGATTCTCCGCTAGGCAAATTGCAATCGGGCTCGACCCACATGCCCCCGACGATGCCCCAACGTCCCGACGCCACCTGTTTCTTGATCTCGGCAAACATGCTCGGGTCTTCGGTCTCAATCCACGCATAGTACGCGGCCGAGCTGGCCGTAAAGCAGACTTCGGGATATTCGCGCAGGCGGTCTAGTGCCGATCGAAAGGTCGACCACACTTCGTGCATGCCCTCGCGCCAATTCCAAATCCATACGGGATCAATATGGGCATTGCCAATGAGATGGATTTCTGAGTTCATCTTGGCCATCCACACACCTCCAGGGATATTCGCCATTGCCGATCTCAAAATCATCGCGCTCGGACTTGAATCTTTTGCGGAACTCAGGCCGTACCCGATCGCATCGCGAAGGCGTCATGCTCTAGGCTCCAGAGTGTCTAATAATACATATAACATATATATAGATGACCGACTACCAAAATTTCGTAGAATGCAAGCGATCCAAACGACGTTTCGATGGCGGATTGCCTATGCTGCTTCCTCGTTTTCTTCCGACCTGAAATGCCGCTCATATATTTCATGGGGCGATGAAACCCCGTCCAATTTAGTTGCCCAAGGGTAGTCTTCGCCTTCGGTGTCGCTCCCAGGGCCGAAACCCAACGCCTCTTTACCCCGGCAAGATAGGGATGAGGCTCCCCAAACCTACTGGCTCTTTGCCATCATAAACATCTAGCATTGATGGCTGGGGCCGCTTCTCCAACCACCCGTCTCCATGTGGCAGACGCAGCGATGGGTATCCTCTGTACGGATCCTTTTTTTGGCATCAGGAGCCCGCGGTAGAATTCATATTAGATGGCTCTCATGGGCAATGGGGCTAGACGGATATGCTAATGAGCGAGAGACGTGGCGCCCGGACCCCAGGGTTAAACCCGCCGGTCGATGAAGGGATGTGGATAGCTTGCCGATGATGATGAATGACTTCGCATGGTGGTGGATTTTCCCCCTTGGAGGCGTGATCCTAGGCGTCTTGGGCGTAGTCCTGGTTTTTCGAACAAGCAGGCGCCTCCCTCAGCGCTCTGTGGAATCGCCCCACGATCCGTTGGCGGTAGCACGCAGCTCAAGGGAAGATCTCGAAGCCCGAGTTCGAACAGTTAGTGCAAGACCTCCTCCATACGGACCCCAACGAACCATGAGACCCGCCGCCTCGCATGGGTGTTGTTTGGCGGCTTCGGGGTCCCCCGGTGTCGCTTCTCGTTCGTACATTATATGCCATCTGAAGTTAGAACCCCACCCACACGGCTGGATGAAGGACCTTGGTCGGGGAACCAGGAACGTCCAAGAGCGATCCCGGGGACCCTCGGAAACCCCCTCCTCGGCATCGAAGAGATCAGGCGGTGGGAGCATTCATTCTTCTCCTGTTCGCGGAACACTTCAAGCAGGTCTAAGCGATACCGGCTGGTACGGATCGTCGCGGTGCAGCCAATACAAAGAAATGGTGTCCAAGCCCAAGTCCAGTGCGGTTCAGCGAATTTCCGTTGCAGCAGAGCTACATCCAGGCTCATCCTCCGGACCCCCGGCACACAGTTTTTAAAGGCAGACCGCCTAGTCTCTGCAACTTTACCACGCGTACGCCACTTCACCCGACCAATGGTGACCATCACGAAATTATGCGGATATGCGCGCCATGAAAACGGTCCTATCTTCGCGATTTCGCCAGACCCCACGCCAGGTGGTCCCCAACGCATTTTCCCCTCAGGAGGTTACGCCTTCATCCTGGCAAATAAAGCAGTTCTGGCTCATCTCCGACCTTGAGGTCGATGACATGAACCAGTTTGGCGCTTAACTTCATATCAAGAAGATACCGGTGGGGCCGTTTGGTGGACTGCCTGAGATGGCCAGTAAGGCGGTGAGTAAGACTGCGAGCTGCGATTGGCTGTTGACGAGCCGTAACTAGGCTTCGGATGGCGACATGCCTATCAAAGGCAATCGTCAGTTCGGCCAAGGATGCCAGGATCTTCTCCGCCTTATGAGAATCCAGTCGGGTGAGCACGTTTCAGGCCAGGTCGTGCTTGACCGACCCGCGGTGCCCACAGGACCAGGACTCCGGGTGGCGGCGCCGTCCTTGAGGTCACGATTCCCATCGCGTAAATTTATTAGCGAGTCGGAAAACGCAATTCCCGGAAGAAGATAGCAATCATTACGGGACGTGAAAGTTGGCCTGGGCTGATAAGTTTGGACTTCCGTTGCTGAAAGCAATTTCAACATTTCTTCGGGAAATGGCGCTCCCACCAAAAGAACACAGTACGAAAACTCGACTCAGGAGTGATGCCAGAAGGACGTTAGTAAACAGGGAATCGCGTTTAAAAAGGCATCAATCCGTCATTTAGTACCACTGTCCTGCATAGACGTTTAGTTCCATCTGTAAAGAATCTTATAATGTTGACTGAAGTGTTGTCGCTGTTTAAAATTGGTATCGAGAAACTGGTTTCATAAAATGGAGGTGACATGTTTGAACTATCGTCGTATGCTCACGCATGCCGTTTTGGCCTTGGGTTTAACCACAGCGCCTATGGCCGCCCTATCGGTATCGTCAGAAGCGGCAGCGAGTCCTTCAGGAGCTGGAGGCACGCTCTTTCCTTCCCAGCCGATCTTCAGCGACAACTTTTCCAGCGGGAAGCTCGCGCCGTTTGTCGCTAATAACGGCTTGACCCCTGGAGGAAGTTGGTCGGTGGGTTCTGGGGGACTGACTGCCAGCGACCTTAACAACACCAGTCCGCTGCAAAATCAAATTGCCTCGGTGCCCAATATGCCGTCGAACTCCGTGCTGAATACGTCCTTCACTGTCAATCAAGCCAATCTTACTGGATATTACCGGATTGGTCTCTTTGGTCGAGGAAGCGCCCCTAAAACGGGCGCATCACAATGGGACCTTGTATTTGACCATGGCAACTTAATCTTGGCTGACCAGTACGTCGGCATTCCAGCCAGCATTCCCTTTCCGATACAAGCAGGTCAATCCTATAACATGCAGATGGTGGTTAACGGCAACTGGGTGGGAGGCAAAGTGTGGCTTAAAGGCACCTCGGAACCCACTCAGTGGACCATTAGCGCAAGTTTTCCCGGCTCCGGTCCCTTTACCGCGGTGGGCGTGGCAAGTGGCAATGCCAACGTGACGTTCCACAACTTTTCCGTCTATCCCGCCCCGCCCTCGCTGACCGTAACACCTACGAGCACCAGTGCCGTGTTTTCCGGTCAGACGGCGCCCTCGTACACAGTGAAAGTAGCGGCCAACGACCCGAGCGAATCGGGGGTCTATTACGTCAACTATCTAGTGCGAAGTCTCAGTGGGACAACCGTAAGCCAAGCTCAGGTACCGATGGAACTTCCCCAAGCGGCCAACGCCACCGCCTCGACGACCCTCACCCTGCCGAGGCTTCCCAACGGTTACTATGCCACGGCATTTAACTTAACCAACGTGAAGACGGCGCTAAGCTATCAGTCCACCTACCCGGGGCACTCCAGCAATGCCCAAGGGGCTCCAGCAAATGCCTCGTCCCCGCCTCCGGGCCATACGCTCTCGCTGTTGCCCTCGTTCCCGGGCCAGACCGCTACCCAGTCGCCCGTGGACAACATCACCACGAGTCTCGCCCAAGTTCCGCCGGCACAACATCTCACCTCTCTAGATCCCTCGTCGCCCTTCGCCATCAATGGACCCGGCAACCGCTTTGGTGTGATTTCGCCGACCACCCAGTCCAATTTGGTGAAAGACTACACCTTATTTAAGGAACAGGGAATCCAGTGGGTGCGCACGGAGTTCATGTGGAACTTCGTGGAGCCCCAACCCGGCGTATACACCTGGAACCACAACGATGGTCTGGTGCAGGCCGCGCATAGCGCCCATGAAAATCTGTTGGGCCTGCTCGATTATTGGGGGAACTATGCCAACCCCTTCATCACGCCGCCTCAGACCAACTTTCAGACGGCGGTACAAGAATACGACCAGTACGTGCAGTCGGTGGTCAAACGCTATATGCCCGGTGGTACCTTAGCCCAACAAATGGGATGGAAACACTACGGCATCACGGCCTGGGAAGTGTGGAACGAGCCCTCCACGCGGGCCTTTTGGCTTTCGCAAAACCCCACCCAATATGCCGAACTGGTCAAAGCGACTGCGGCGGCGATTAAGGCGGTCGAGCCCAATGCCACCATTTTGGCCTATAACTGGCATGCCCACACCATCTTGAACGTGGCGGGTTCGAACAGCTTTACCGGCATGTCGGTACACGACTACCCGGGACCGGTGCGACCCAGTCAATCGGAGTTCTACTATGGGATCAAGCAACTGCGCCAGCTCTTGACCTCGCACAATCTGCCCAACGCTCCTATCTGGATGACGGAAAGCGGATTTAGCTCCAATCAAGTGACGCAGACGCAGCAGGCCGAGTATTTGGTGCGCGCCGAGATCCAAAGTCTGGCCGGTTCGCTGAATAAGTTCTTTATGTTTTCCTGGAACTACCCTGGCTCCGGCTGGGGGGAACTCAACGGCCAACTGCTACCTAAGCCGGCGTACGCCGCACTGGCGGGTCTGTCGAGCATGCTCAATGGCTACGGCCCGGCGCACGGCGTCAACCCTATCCAAATGGGTTCCGGCATTCGCGCCTACGCCTTTACCAATGGCAGCACCTCGTTGGTCGCCCTCTGGTCCAACGTCGGCGATGGCAGCTTTACCGTGCCTCCCGGCAACGTCCGGGCGTACGATTGGATGGGAAATCCCATTGCCGCTAACGGCGGGACACTCACCGTTCCCCTTACTGGAAAACCCGTGTTTCTCGTC
>JAKAAL010000322.1 GCA_021802375.1 Bacillota bacterium
CTGTGTAGCCTTTGGGAGCCATTGGGTTGAGGTAGAATCGGGTATCTTCGATGGCCAGAAAAACTCCGAGTGGATCGTTGTATCTGCACAACGATGGGATTCGCTTTGGGCTAGGACTTGGCTGCCGGGAGATCGCTATAAGCCTTTGGGCATGGGGGGGGCACAGCAAAAAGTTACAGGATGTCTTTGTTGACGCAAAAATTCCGCAAGGTCTACGGAAAACCTGGCCAGTGATTGTTGGAGGCGAATTGCCCGGAGTGATTCTCGCGGTTCCCGGAATTGCCGTATCCGAGGAGGCGCGGGCCCAATGGGGTGAGCCAGTTTTTTACATTCGGGTAGACTGACCGCGTCGGTTCATATCGGCTACAAACTTGACGTCCCAGGATTGGAGCCAGGAGCGAGTCGACACAGAGATTGTTTTTGAGACACAATTTTCCCACGCGAAATGCAGGATAATGTTGGACCGGGCACGAAGGCTACAGATGGCTGAACACCTGACCTTGAATGACGGGGAAAAATCCGCGAAAATCGGCGATTGCGCGCAAAAATCGACGGTGGGGAGAACGCAAAAAGAAAGAATTCATGCCTGTTGTCGATATACTTTGCGGAAGAGAATTTCTCCGCGTGATCGGCAGCGCCGGCGGGTACCTCAGCCAATTAGGATGAGCCAGGTCAAACCGGGCAAAGGGAGGCAGGATCCCCTCCGTCTTTGGGAAGCATCACAGCGCAAGGGAGTGATTTCGTCGCAGACCGCATGTTCCGTAATTATCCCCCAATATGGACACGCCGGGTTGACCCTGGATTGTTTGGACGGGATCGAACGTCACCTGTTGCCCGTCTTTCCCGCACTCGACCTGATCGTCGTCGATGACGCCTCGCCGGACGACGCGGCGGCCCAAGTGGTCCGCCGTTTCGGCCATCGTCTAAGGATGCTACGGGCGAAGACGAATCAAAGGTTTGCCAAAAGCTGCAATTGGGGGGCGACCCAGGCGCGGGGTCGGATGCTGGTCTTTTTAAACAACGACACGCAGACCTTTCAGAACTGGCTGACGCCGTTACTCACCGCTCTGGACGCGTCTCCGGACGTGGGCATCGTGGGGGCGAAATTGTTATACCCCCATGGCCCAGTCCAGCATGCTGGACTGGAGTGGTTGCGAGATGGTACCGTGCCGTTCCATCCGGTGCATCGGGGGGTGGGATTGTCCCGACGCGATTCCACCGTCTCGCAATCGCAGGAGATGCCCGCCGTCACCGGGGCCTGCTTCGGCATCTGCCGTGAGGATTTTTGGCGCTGGGGCGGATTCGATGAACAATATGTGTTGGGCGGCGAAGATGTAGATCTGTGCATGACGGCGCACACCTTTGGCAAACGGATTTGGTATGAAGCGCACGCCGAGCTCGTGCACCGGGAAAGTCAAACACGCCAGGGGCCCGACATGGCCCAACGGGACCTCGACAACTTGTTGAAGCTTAACCTCAAATGGCTGGCCCGCGGGGTGGTGCCGCAATTGTTGTCGCCGCCGGACATTCCCACCGACGCGCCGTTGTCCCTGTTGGTAATTGGACGCAACAACCTGGTGCAGGTATGGCAGTTGCTGACGGCATTCGCGCGTCAGGGGCGTCGGGGCGACCGGATTTTTTGGGTCGACACCGGATCGGTGGACGGGACCCAGTGGCTCTTGCCGCTGATAGCGCGCCAGGCGCCCCCGGTGTTTCACGCGTTGTCCGTCCGACCGGGCGGTCCGTCTTTGGAGACCCAATTGTTCGCGCAGGCGCCGACGCCCATGCTGTTGTGGAATGTACCGCCGACCGACGTGGACCCGTTCGGCTTCGATGGGCTATGGGACGGTTGGCGCGACCGTATCCGTCAGGGGCGGCTGCCCCCAAAGCGCCTAATGCTGTTCGTCGATGCGGCGGACTAGACCGCCGAGTCAAAAGGAGGCTTTTCATGACAGAGTCGCAGGCCCGAGACCTGACCGAATGGCGGCTCACCGCTCGTCAGCGGAGCGACATAGACTGGTTACTGATTGGAACGTTCGCCCTGCTGACGGGTTATCCCTCGCGGCCAGAATATGATACTGCACTCACCACCCGGCGTCTTACCGACGTGGCGGTCTTAAACCGGCGGCGTCCGGATTTGATAGTCGACACCGGACCGGCCAGCGCATGACGGCGCACCACCGGCGGGCACTTTTGGTTTTGGGGATGCACCGCAGCGGAACCAGTGCCGTGACAGCGGGCTTGCGCGTGCTGGGCGTTGACATCGGGCGGGATGAGGAGCTCCTGCCGCCAACGGCAGATAATCCGAAAGGCTATTTCGAGTGGGCGGAGGCCGTCTATTGGCATGACGTGCTGTTGGGTGCGCTGGGCCGCCGCTGGGACGACTGGGCTCCGTTGCCGGCGGGTTGGATGGACCAACCGGCTGCGAGCATGGTGGGGGAGACCCTGACGGCTTTGGTACAACGCCACTTTGGGGAACAGACGCTCTGGGGAGTAAAGGATCCGCGGCTCTGTCTGATGGTGCCGTGGTGGCGCCGCATCTTGTCCTCCGTCGGGGTCTCGCCCGCCTATCTACTGGTGGTGCGCCATCCCGTGAGCGTGGCTCGATCGCTCGAAAGCCGGGACGGCGTGGCCCGAGGTGCGGCGTGGCAGTTGTGGATGCGCTACGTTATGGATAGTCTCCAGGCGACCCACGGGGCCCGGCGGGTCATCGTTGATTACGACGCTTGGATTGCCGACCCGGCCCGACATCTAGAGCGCGTGGCCCGGCTACTGGAGCTACCGTGGCCACCGCCTGCTGCGCACTTGGACACGTATTGTCGCGACTTTGTTGATCCGTACCTGCGCCACGATGTGCAGTTAGCCGCCGAGTCCGATCCCGCCGTCCCCCCATATATTTACGCGGCCTATGCAGCCTTACGGGCGGTCAGCGAAGAGTCTTCGGAGGAGCGATGCCTCGCCGATCGCTTGGCGCCGATCCTTAAGCAATGGGAGGCCGATGCGGGGTGGGCCTATGCGGGACAGCAACAGATGGGGCGCCAGCCGGCTACGATTCCAGTAGGACGTCTGGAGGCGGTCGGGGCAGGATCCGATGCCGTAACCTTTGTGGTGCCCCATAGGCCCCAGGCTGGGGTATGGGGGGCCAAACTGGACTACCCGGTGATGTTTCCGGTCCGGCAGCTTCGGCTCATTCTTCCGGCCGGCCCGGGCGTGGTCCATCATCTCCAACTGACTCGGGAGCGCTCCGACCCGACCCGGTTGCCCATGTTGCAAGTGGCCGGGCTGGTGCGCCTAACCGGCGACCGCTGGGGCAAACTGGCGGACCCCGCGTGGCTGCAATGGGGTTGGGAAGGGCCAGGCGGGGGGCCATTCGCGGGGAGTATTTCTGGGAGCCAGCGCCGGCTAGCGCAATTGTCTATGCGATCCATCAAGGAATAGCGGGGCGCGATGGACCGTAATGCGATCCCGAGCGCGAGGTGACGGCCTGGCCGTCTCCTGGAGCGCTTCCCGAAGGTGTGGGTGTCCGAACCGTCGTCGTATACGTGCCTGATGGATTCGGCCGAATTCGTCCCGGGGAACCATTTGTCAGATGTCAAGTATGCAGTAACAGGCTGGCTTTTACCGGCACGAGGTACATGCCTGAGCTACCAAGGTCGTCGTACGTTAGGTTTTAACGTCTTCGACAGAGCGATTCCGGCTGATACAATTCGGCTATTTGTGGTCAATTGGGGTGTCACTCAGATTGTCGGTATCTAAGGGATAGCTTGACCACCGGTTTCGGACTTGGTGGATCGGGCTAAGAGTAATAAAATAAAGGGGTATGGTATAATGTAGATCCGAATTTCGGTACCAAAGGTGAGTAGAGGAGAGCGCGATGACCAATCGGTGGATGCGTGGTATTCTGACTGCTATTTTTGCTATCTTGCTTATTTCGACGCTGTGGGAGCTTACCACCGGTCCCGGTAATGGTGTGGTACAGGAATCGTATTCGCGCCTCATGGCGATGGCTCATAGTGGTCGAGTAGCAAGTGCCACTATTGACCCGCAGACGCATATGGTTAAGGCGGTTACGGCTACCCATAAGCACTTTCAGACCGTCTATGCCTCGGGAGGCACCGCATCGTTGGCCAATAATTTGGTCCGCGCACATGTTACGGTGACGATTCAGCATCCTGCCACGACGTCTTTTTGGGTTTCGTTGCTAACCACGGCGATCCCGATTTTAGCCATTTTGTTCATGTTCTATTTCTTCTTTAGTCAAAGCCAGGGTGGCGGCGGACGGGTGATGCAGTTTGGTAAATCTCGGGCACGTTTGCACTCTCAGGATGATCGCCGACGCGTGTCGTTTGACGATGTCGCGGGTGTAGAGGAAGAAAAACAGGAACTGGCTGAGGTCGTCGATTTCTTACGGTATCCGAAAAAGTATTGGGAGGTAGGTGCCAAAATCCCCAAAGGAGTGTTGCTTGCGGGAGCGCCAGGCACCGGGAAGACTCTTTTGGCTCGGGCCGTGGCGGGCGAGGCGGGGGTTCCCTTTTTCTCGGACAGCGGTTCGGATTTTGTAGAAATGTTTGTGGGAGTAGGGGCATCGCGGGTCCGCGACCTATTCGATCAGGCCAAGAAAAATGCGCCTTGTATCATTTTTATCGATGAGATTGACGCCGTAGGCCGTATGCGGGGTGCCGGCTATGGCGGCGGACACGACGAACGGGAACAGACCCTGAACCAACTCTTGGTGGAAATGGACGGATTTGGGCCGAATGAGGGCATTATCGTGATTGCCGCCACCAATCGTCCGGATGTGTTGGATCCAGCACTCTTGCGACCTGGTCGGTTCGATCGCCAAATCGTCGTGCACCGGCCCGATGTTACGGGGCGCGAAGCGATTTTGCAGGTACATACGCGCGGTAAGCCCCTCGATCCCGATGTAGACTTAAAAACCATTGCGCGCCGCACGCCCGGTTATACCGGAGCAGACTTGGCCAATTTGGCCAATGAGGCGGCCCTTTTGGCTGCTCGTGCACACCAGCGTACCATCCACATGTATGACTTTGAAGAAGCTGCCGAACGGGTGATGGCGGGGCCTCAAAAGCGGACTCGCGTTATTTCTTCGAAGGAAAAGCGAGCCGTCGCGTTCCATGAATCGGGGCACACGTTAGTCGGTATGCTGGTGGAGCACGGCGACCCGGTACACAAGGTGACCATTATCCCCAGAGGCATGGCGATGGGCTATACCTTGCCTTTGCCGGTCGAAGACCGTTATCTGGTGACCCGAGCCCAAATCTTAGATCAGGTGGCTATGGCTTTGGGAGGACGGGCGGCTGAAGAGTTGGTGTTTGGGGAAGTGTCCACCGGAGCACAGAACGACCTGGAGAAATCGACGGCCTTGGTCCGACAGATGATTACCGAATACGGCATGTCCGACGAGTTAGGGCCTATGACGTATGGGCAGTCGCACGATCAGGTTTTTTTAGGTCGGGATTTTTCACGCGATCCCGACTACTCGGAAGAGGTGGCCTCCGCTATCGATCGGGAAGTGCAGGGAATTGTATCCAATCAGTACGGTCGCGCTAAGGACTTATTACGGACCAACCGGTCCGTCTTGAATCGATTGGCATTGGCATTGATGGAAAAAGAGACTCTCTTGGCGGGTGAACTCAAGGCCATTGTATGGGGCACCACAAAGGTTACGGCATCGGATCCTGCCCCGACCGCCTCCAGACGTCCTACTGGAATCGTAGCCG
>JAKAAL010000323.1 GCA_021802375.1 Bacillota bacterium
GCATTGGTTCGCCGGAACAAACTCGGTAATGACGGTAGATGCGTCCGGCAACGTGACGACAGCCGGGGATATAAATGGGAAACCGACCCTTTCCACACAGATTCGATGTACCATGCAAGCATCCATGAACTACCAAAGTACATCGAACACGTCTTCTTCTCCTTCAGCACTGTCAGGTCAAGCAATTTACCTATGGGGCACAGAATTTACGGGATTCTCCAGTTGGTTTTATGAGTCCAGCTTTTTACAACTGACGAGTGGGGATACCGCGTACTCTCAACTGTGGGACTACTCGACTGGGGCAGCAGTTATCACAATCTCCACAACGGCCACATCCCTTCCTTCAGTCATCCAATCTGGTGGCTTTCAACTACCCACTCCCTCCGGAGCCAACGGCTTCTATCCAAGAATCTATGTAAGCGCAGGAACCGTTCACTTGTGGACGGCTCATGCTGTCGGTATGTATTAAGGGAGGCATCGGACATTGGCCAATACGTACCACTTTTATTATGACGCTAATGGTCAGTACATTGTAGGGCTTGTATATCATGTTCCCGTAACGAGAGTGAATCCGAACCCCGTTCCGGGAATGTCTCTGTCAATGGTGGATCTAACGGATAATCCAACACTTGCCGAAGCGGTGCATGGAGATCTTGGTGGATATTACCATCACCCTACCAATGGGCCGACACCCAAAACGGTACTGACCTTATCTGGTCCAACGACGGTAACAGCAGGAGCCAATGCGGACTTTGCGGTATCAGGTGTTTCAGATTCCGACGCAGAGTTCCATGTCATGCACCCGCTTGGCTCTACGATGATGGGAAGCATTCCCTATCATGAACCTCCTACCGTAACCAAGGTGCCCGTCACGAGCGGGTTGGCTTCCTTCACATGGTCCCAAGTGTGCTCCTGCAATACCATGGGCGTCCATCAAGTTCGCGTTATCACGAAGACAGGTCGATCTAATGTTCTGGATATCACCATCAGTTAGGAGTTATTAGATGTACGCAATTGAAGATCTCCAACCGGGGGATGTGCTTCTGATGACGGAGGCGCATCCCTTTAATTTACTGGACTGGGCAATCCAATGGTCTACGCTCTCTAAGTACGACCACGCCGCGATTGTCGGCCACGGAGAACTTATTGAAGCGGTATGGCCTAACGTAGTGACAGCCCCACTCGACAAGTACGTCAAGAACGGCAATGTGTTCCGGGTGAACTGTACCGAGGAACAACGCGCCGCCGCGATTGCTAATGCCTATAAGCGTGTCGGCCAACATTATGGTTTGGTTGAACTGCTCGAAGATGGAGGGCGCGACCTTCTCCACATTCCGTTTCATTACCAGTGGAATTCCCCTCACCTTACCTGTAGCGGTCTCGTCGTAGAGGTTTACCGTGAAGCCGGAGTTATCATCACCCGTGCTCCGTTGCCATCTCCGGGAGATGTCGGCTACAGCCCTATTCTCACACTCATAGGAGGCGCTGACAATGGCAGTCGAAATGGTTGAACAGGAACAAGACCATTCCCTCGAAACGCGGGTAGCGGTTCTCGAAGAGCGTACCAAGAACACCGCAACAGAATTGGAACGTTGGCGGGTGGCGCTAGAAAAGGATATTTCGGACACCAAAGCCATGATAGAAGGGATGGACAAGAAACTCGACGAGGCCATTGATGTCAGCCGCCGCACATTGCCGTCATGGGCACATTATTTGCTGTGGGTGCTGATCGCGGCCCTCGGAGTTACGGTAGGTCTCGTCCATGGTAAACCGTAGTCTCATCCTCTTTAGCGAATGGTTTCAATCTGCGGCGGGTGTATGGCAGACTGCGTTAGTTGTCGGGTTCATTGTCATTATCGAAGGCGTTTTCCCGCATCTTGATCCTAATGGTTTTTGGCTTCTGTATTGGCTCACCGTGTATAGCGCTGTCACACAACCCGCGTTGGCTTATATTAACGGAATTTCGGCCACCGAATCGAAAAAGCTGGCCGAGCAAAACACCCAAATGCTCAAGAACCAACAGCATACCATGGAAGCTCTTCTCGCCATTACCACCCAACTCATGGACCACGACGCGACGATAACTCCCTTAATTCACAACATTCACCAGCATATGGAAAGCGAGGAGAACACCTAATGCACAACTGGCTTTCGTGGTTCGCTATTTTCTGGTCTACGTTTCACGACTTCTTATACCTTGGGGCCTATTGGGGTCTTAACCGTATCGGCGTGATTGATTGGATGAAAAAGAAAGTGCCGTGGATGGCCAAAAAGCCACGACCGTTGGATCTCAAAGAAATCCGCGACGAGGTAAAAGATGCCCATCAGCACATCCATGCGCTAGAGTCCCGCATTCAAGAACTGCAAGGAGGAACCACAGACGATGCAACGCGGAAATAACAGCAATGCCATGGGTGTAGACCTGTCAGTTTGGGATACGTTGAGCGACATCAACGTGGCGAAAGCATCTGGTGAGGTGCGTTTCGGTATTCTCCGAGCGACTTACAGCACCACCATTCGAGACAGAAAATTTCTTGCCTTCGTACAGGCGTTTACGGGGGCAGAAATTCCCCTCTCTGCCTATCATTTCGCTGTTCCCGTAGGCACGAACAATGCCTCGTTACAGGCCAATGCCAAAGCACAGGCTAAGTACTTTATTGACACCGTGAACCAAGCGGGGGGATTCCAAAAATTTGCTATTGCTCCGATGTTAGACTGGGAGTTTAACCCCAATAATCTAACGGCTCCGCAGTTGGAAGTATGGATAACGCAGTGGTTAGCCGATGTGGAAGCCGCCTGTGGTCGCAAACCGCTCATCTACACCTATCCTGACTTCTGGCGCACGCAGATGAACAACACGCAACAGTTCTCTGACTATGCGCTGGCAATTGCCGACTATGGTGTGTCCCAACCGCCAAACATCGGCGGCTGGACCCGCTGGACCCTCTGGCAATTCACCGATAAGGCAAACATTCCCGGATTTCCCGGTGCCGTAGATCGAGATGAAGTCGCCGGTTCGTTATCAGTTATTCTCGTGCAGAACTCCTTACAGGCTACGGGTTTCTTACAAACAGGTTCGACGGGTGCCGCTGTCATCGCCCTTCAAAATGAACTCAACAAGCTCGGAGCAAAGCCTGTACTAACCATTGATGGAAAGTACGGCCCTGCAACTCAAGCCGCTGTGGAAGCCTTTCAGAAAACCAATCACCTGACCGTAGATGGCATCGCTGGCCCGATTACTCTAAAGGCTCTCGACGAGGCACTAGCGAAGCAGAGCACACCTCCCATGGTGTTAAGTGCCCCGCAGTTAGAGACCCAAGTTGGGCAAGCGCAGGCCGCACTCAAGGCGTCACAGATTCAGTTGGCCGACGCACAGCACACGCTTGCAGACTTGCAAGCGCAGTTCAACAACTTGCAAGCCCAATACCAAGCAGAAGTGGCAAAGAACCAAAAAGTTGTAGCCGCTGTCGCAGTGGCTAAAGACGCCCTCTCTCGCATCTAATCCACCCATCTCTAAAGGAGTTATTGTAATGAACCCCTTGAAAGCGGCCTTTACCGCCTCCCTTGTGTCGGTAAGTATGGCAATTCCCACAGGGGCATCAGCAGCAACGCTGGACACCCCGGTTTCCATTATGCAAGGATACTTACAAAGTCTGACGGGGGGATTACACCCCATCACTCTCAACCCATGGCAGTCGATTACCGTTAGGCCGTGGAAGCCAATTACGGCCCAACCCGTATCTTTTCTCGTTGTCGCAAACCCTTCCGAGGTTTCCTCTGCTCGACTTGTATCACAACCTGCTCCCACACCTAGCGACCTCCCAACGAAAGTTCAGGAAGTACTCAACTTGACCAATCAAGACCGTGTACAGAACGGTCTTCCACCATTGGCATACAATGTGGCCCTCTCTAACATCGCCGTGATTCGCGCTACTCACGAAGCGCAGATGGGACAAATCTACGACTACGATCCGGTCTACGGCTGGCCAGTTCAACAAGAACAAGCGGCAGGCTTGAGATTCAGTCCCATGGGTGCTCAGAATAGCGCGATTGCCGGACGAATTAGCGAAGCCAATACGTTACTCATGGCCTCTCCTTTGCATCGTCAGAATATCCTCGATCCCAGTAACACACAGATGGGCATTGGTGTCGTCCCCTTACCAGCCGGGAATGGTTACGCCATTGTTGAGGAGTTCGCTGGACCGGCATCGCCATGAAGAAACTCAGTACCTCGAAGAAGGCTGTCAAGGAGCATATTATTAAGCGAACCCTTGTCGAAATGGTCATTGACCCGGAACACGTTGAGCGGATTCATGACCCAACGGCGGCACTTTATCGGAAGAACCACAACACCCTAGTCCACGAAATGGGCTTAGGGTGTTGGGTTTGTGGGAGCAAAGAAAACCTCCAAACCCATCATTGGTTTGAATGGTCGTTATGGAATGAACTTGATCCCACCAAGGTACAGGCGGTCTTGCAGATTCTTGATGTATACGGATTCAGCGCGAAAGATAACTCCCCTATTGAAACGCCCGATGACATCCGAAACCTTGTGTGTCTCTGCCAACAGCACCACATTGGCAAATACACCGGCATCCATGCCGTCACCTTCCCAATCTTGCTGGCCGAACTCGCAAAGAAGGATGGCCAAGAAATCATCCCGCCCGTACAAAATTTGGGGCGCAGGGTGATTCAAGAGCACCTTGAGGCGTTTAAGAGATTAGCGGACAAGTAAACCCCACATTGCGCGCCATCGAACAACATCAAAAAATTACCCCAACGGGGGGACAAATTGACGTATGCATTCCGAGTAGTAGTAATGGAGGGACGAACGCCTTCCCATTTAAGGAGGTTGACCCGTGCATATTTCCCCACAGATCGTGAGCCATCTGATTCCTGAACTTGCGGCTCTTGCCGGTATCATCGTGGCGTTCCTTGTCGTGGTCGAGCGTCCGCGATTGGTGGCATTCCTTGACGCGAAGCTCGGAAAAGCTCAAGCGGACAGAGTAGTGTCCGACATCACCGCCGCAGACCATTTATTGCAAGTCGTTCTCCCCGGTATCATCCAGCAGTCCACCGGAAAAACGGAAGATCAGGTGGCGCAAGAAATCGGCAATAGATTAATTCAGGCCGCGCATGACCATGGTTTGAACTTAACCCCGCATACATTACAGGCCGCTATCGCCGCAGGATTGAATGCGTATCATAATAACGTCGCACTCTCCAAGGCTCAGATTGAGGCAAATGCGAAGGCACAAGCGGTCGCGGATGTTAAGAATATTACCCAAGTTTCCCCACAACCGGACACGACTAAAAACTAGCAGTAAAAAACAACCACCCCTTACTCTTTAAACAGCGGAGTAAGGGGTGGTAATGATTTTCGTGTCCATGTTCCCGTAACATCCTTAGACGCATAGATACATCTAGCTAGAAAATACTTTCTCAAAAATGTCCTCTAAAAGTTGGTCGGTAACTTTAACAAACTTATCCGTACTCGTAGGGCGATACTTCCATTGAAAGCCGCCACCGTCATTTTTCATTAAAACAAATTGCGTCGTCGGTAATGCTATAACGGGGTGGGTGGTCATAGCTTTTAATGTTCCGGTAAGGGTAATCCTTCCACCTGCTTGGGGAAATGCCTCGCTATCTATTCTCAGAATCGACTTAGGGCCTACTATCTGTAATGTATTCTGCCACTCCATGATTTCCAAAGTATCTTCACCACTTAAAG
>JAKAAL010000324.1 GCA_021802375.1 Bacillota bacterium
TAGGCAGCGGCAAAGACTCGACCGACGCGAATGGGGCTTAAGGGGGCGAGTGCCCGATCGATGTCTTGACGCAGGGGTGTGGCCTCTCGCCGAATTGCTTCGACGTTCTCGAGGCGGTCAATGCCAGACAGGTGGACGTCGAGTGCGCGCAAAATCTGTAAGCCTAAATCGCTGTTTTCACCCAAGGCGCGTACCACGGACAACGCGGCTTCCACGTCCAAGCTAAGCGCTGTCGTCTCTTCATGTTGGGTGACGACTTGCCAATCACGGACGCTGGCCACCTGTTGGCGGGTGGGCCCGGCATCATAGACGACCTCCACCAACTCGCCGGATAGTTGAGCCAAGGGCCAGCCGCCATGAAAACGATCAAGTCCTCCAACCAACTGGCCGTCAATAAAGATGAGCGCCTCGGCGCCAGGGCTCAGGCAAAGGTGCGCCCGATCCGTCCTCGCTACCTCCTGTCGAGGAAGCGACATGGATACGACCTGAGGCGTGCTTCCCACCGAGATATCCGTGGGCATATTCAATGGCATCGACTGCCCTTTGGCGTGCAGCTTAGGCTGCAATGCTTGCTGCCAGGTGAGCGCCGCACGGTTCAGCAGCGTGCGGCGATATTCGACCCGTCGCCTGAGACGTTCTCCTTCTGAGATGGGCATGGGGATTCATCCTCTCATCACGTAGCTATCGTATAGGCTTTTTAGGAGGAGCACGAGCCTCTTTGGGCCTATTTGTTGGCTCCTAGCCGTATGTCTAGGCGGGTTTCGCCCAGGTTGGTACGTTCCTGTCGATCTTAAGTTGGCCACCCAAAGTGCGATCCCAAGTCGTCTTCGGTCAAAGAAAGAGGAATCGCCACTGGTTAGTAGGGCGATTCCCATTCTCGGGCTCCGCGCAGGCGGCCAAAATTCTCCTATGAGGAGCTTGACGACGACGTGACGGTGATGGTGGTGGTTCTTATCGCGTTATCGACAGCCGCGCTAATGGTATAGGTTCCCGGAGCCATGGCGGCGAAGTTAGCACTGTCTGCGCCCGTGGATTCGATGATGGCGTTATTGCTGTTAGATCCTGTAACCGACCAGGTAATCGGTGAGGTCACGGGTTTCCCCAGCAAGGAGGTGACGGTTGCGCTAATCCCGATGATGCTGTCGGTCACGGGCGTCTTGGTTGCGACAGTGAAGCTCGCTGACTTGACGCCGGTACCGAGACCATGAAAGCTAGATTCCAGCTCGGTGTAATAGACCGGAGGCAGGGCGGAAGGCGGTCCCACAAAGTTTAGGGACTGCACCAGCGCGGTGCTCGTCGGGTTGGCCAGAAAGTCAACCGTGCCCTGCGGCGTGGCTCGGTCGGGTCCATACATGTAGAGCAGGGCTCCTTGATTTTCCGCAATTAAGGGAGCAGCGGTCAAAGCAGGTCCGAGGTGGTTATTTTCCCCGTTGACGACGTACACGTTGGCGGCGTCGGGGAAAAATTTTTGGTCGATATTGTAGAGAGTCAGGGATCGAGACGGTCCGGAAATCGGTATTATCTTGGTCGCGGGCGAGGTGCTGCTCACCTCGGCGTTGGTGGCTGCGCCAATAACATATACGGTGCCAGCGGAATTCACGTAGGAGGCTTCCGCCTTGGGCAGGGTGCCTTGAGAAGGAGCGAGCAAGATGGGAGCTCCCAGCATGGCAGCGGCCGGAGCAGCCGACACGGCATCGGTGATATTCGAGGGTGAGGCGGACACCACAAACACATTCGAAAAGTTCTTGACCTGGGTGGCCGCGCTTAAGGCGCCGGCCAAGGCAACGGCTGTATCACTTGGGGTTTGGTTGCCGTAAGTAGCGGTGACCGTGGTCCCCGAGGGCAGTTGGCCGGTTACGGCACTGGCATTGGCGGCAACGGATCCCACGAGAATCACCTGGTTGATTCCCAGAGTCTTCAGGCCGTTTAGTGTGGTGGTGCCGATGGAACTCGCCGATCGGGTCAAGAGGATGGGGGCCTTCAACGCCATCGAAAGCGAGGAAGCCAACACTGGATCGATCTGATTTGCACTGGGGCCAGCAGCCAAAATTGCTGTGGTGGCTCCAGGGAACGTCTTCTGCGCCAGGCTTACCGACACCTGCCAAGGGTTTGTGCCACTAGAAACATCGACCCCCGGGGGAAGAGTCGTTTGGGCCTGAGCTGGAACCACGCCGCTGGCAACGCCTGCACCTGCCAGCAGAAACGAGGATCCTGCTATCGCTAACCTTCGTCGCCATGTTTGCCAATCGTATGTCTTCAATGTATAAGTCCCTCCCTAAAATGCCTCTGGCAACGATTTGAGGTCACCAGTGGCCGTCTTCTTAAACTCTCCTACCGTGAAGGTCTCGTCAGGCGAATCGCACGAACTAGCTCTGACCTTCGAAACCATGCCTGCCTAGCATCCTGTAACTACTTTCACGTCAGGCACCACGAAACTCCCATCCTATGGAGTGGTGCATAAACCGTATAATTCTACGAATACGATAAAAATCCTGTCCATCTGAAGAAATTTTCGAATCCTAGACCGATTTTTGTTTGAAGGACCTTCGGCAAGCGGCTGTCAGGCTCAGATAGGGAATTGACCCAACCATAGTCCTAGGATACAATCGCAATGAAACTAGTTTCTAGTCTAACGAACTAACGACCGTGAACCAAGAGCAATCGATGGATCGGTTGATTGGTGTCGAAAAGGGGGAAAGTCGGCTTTTCCCAGTAAAGGTCGGCATGCGCATTGGGGGATCGTCCTAGCATTCACGACGTGGCGGCACGTGCCAAAGTGAGCTCGGCCACCGTGTCACGCCTCATTAACGGCTCGGCCCGGGTGAGCCCAACAACGGAACGCTGTATCCGTCAGGCCATGGAAGAGTTGGGCTATGTTCCGAGCCGCCTTGCCCAAAGTTTTGCCCGCGGATCGTCGCGTACCATCGTGCTTTTAGTGGACGCGGAAGCGCAGTCTCTGCAGAATAACTCGTTTTTAGTGACCCTGACATTGGGATTGAATGACGTGCTCGCCGATGCAGATTATTCTGTACGCGTGATGTCCTCGAGGAGGCCGAGCCAAAATCTGCAGGATACCCAAACTTGGGCGCACTCGGCTTGGAACCGTCGCGAGTTTGATGGGGTAGTGATTACCAACCCGGCTCCAAACGATATGGTCATTGAAACCATGGCCCAAGAAGGTATTCCGGCCGTCGTCGTGGGTCGTTATCCTTACGCCTCCGGGGTCATTCAAGTCGACGTGGACAACGTCGGAGGCACCCGCTTGAGCACCAGTCATCTCATCAACCTAGGCCATGAGGCTATTGCGTTCCTTCGGCCTGCCATCGCGATGACGGTCGTCAGCGACCGCTTGCAGGGATATGCGGAGGCGTTGGCTCGGATTGGAGTGCGGGCTAGCGAGGAATCGGTGCTAAAGACCGAGGGAGAGGGTTCAGCGACATTTTCCTTTGAAGCGGCTCGGTTTGCCGTCGATAGGGCGGTGAAGGACGGTTGGAGGTGGTCTGCGCTGGTCGCCTTTAACGACGAAATGGCACTCGGCGCCATGCAAGCTTTGCAGGATAACGCCATGGCTGTCCCGTCGAATGTCTCGGTCATCGGGTTTGACAACTTGCCTTACGCGCGCATGACGCGCCCAGCCTTGAGCACTGTACATCAAGACATCCGTCAGTTGGGTCAACACGCGGCCAGAGCGCTATTGTCAGCCATCCGCAGTGAGCCGGTGGCCGATCTTACCATTCAAACCGTCTCGTTTGTGGAGCGTGAGTCGACTGGGCCGCCATCGTTTACGAGAACGCAGTCACCCACGGTACCGATACCTACCTTGCGCCGCACACAGGCTAGTGGCCGCGAGTCGCCTTGAGCGGTAAAGGCGTGATACTACGATGTGGTCGCGCCTAGGTGGTTGGAAGGCGTATTTTCGTACAACACGTGTATGGTTTATCTTTCATGATGAGCGTAGCCGATCTCGGAGAGGACGGATGACGCGGTGCAGTCGTTTAGCACTTGGGCAGTGTACCAGTTCTTCCATCGTGTGCGCTCCGTCGCTTCCGAATCTCTTTACTACGCATCACGTCTGCATGCCATCCCGAGTCTTCGCTAGACCTCTCGGCTATCCATGGCTCCTTAGGGTCTTTTAGAGCGGAGGAGCCTAACGTGCGCGCCGCGCTTTGCAGGCACGGCAAGGAAAAGGTGGTCTGGCTACGCCAGTCGCGTGATCTGAGGAGGGAGTTCTTCTCGAATTCGACGTTCACCACCGAAAGGAAACTAGGTCCGTTCGATGTTGGGAACTGACAATGGATTCAGGCGTGGACCATCGTCCATGCCGATGGTCGGCACCGAGGTCATCATCAAAGAATCGCGCCCATCTCGCCGCTGGGTAGGAAACCTCCGCGTCGCCGACGAGGAGATTATCGAACTCTTTCCGGGGCCAACCCTGACCGGTGGGCAACCCAGCCCAGTAGCGGGCAATCTCCGTCCAGATTACCGATCGGACCCTCTACCAGCGTAGCACCAAAGGCTGAATTACGTGCCGCTATGAAGAAGGGCCTGCCGATGGCCATGGTGCTCGACACCTTATGGCGCCCCTGATCATGGGCCTTCAGCAACTCCCGAGCAACACGCCTTGCTCCGCGATGGGAGATAGTGCCCTTTGATCGCTAAGTCATCTCCATCGCGCAAGCTATCTTGACGAACTTCCGTCTTATGAACTCTCCCTTCGCCTGGCCTCTACGAGGCCGAGGCGGGGGTTCCTGGCTCATGGACCGCGACGTCGAGGCCGTAGGCCGTGGACGTCTTACGTCGATCTCCCACCAGTATTCGCTGTATAGCTCACCAGGCGTGACTTCGGACCGCTCCGGCCATATTTTCCGAAAAATCCGTGTTGTTTGGTGAGATTGGGTCAGCGGATCTCCGGAAAGAAGCTTTTTGATACCCCGCTTTGCGATCACCACGGCGGCATTTTGGTCCGCGTTATCGGTGTGTCCGCAACGTTGACCGATGAGCTGTACAGCGGTGCAGCGGTGCAGCCTGTAACCTAGGAAATCCAGTCGGGGGAGTCCGACCGTGGCAACTTCCCATTCGGCCACGTAGCAAATCGCGCATCAGGAGGAGGTGACTCGCCTGATGAAAGGCCGCGAGGATAATGTCTCGATCGCCGCAAGGTGAGGTCAGACCCGGAGGCTAGCAAGACACCAGGCCATAGCCTGAAGCGAACGCTGCCGCGTCGAAAGCTCGTCCCGTGAAATCTGACTACCGGGAATCACGAAGGAGTCGAGTCCCACGCTGTAGGGCGAAGGCTGGCAGAATTTTCATCACAGATGGTAAATCCTGCGCAATTCTCATCGTTTACTCTGATATCTCATCATAACGCGATTGTGCAGAGCTTGTCGAGGGTAATTCGGGGGCCTTAGAGGGAAGGACTGGGGGCCCGCCCGGAGCACCCGCGAAGGGCAAGGACCACCCGTATCAGCGCAACCCGCGAAATCGGGGGGTGGACCCAAGCCTGGCGGATCGGGTCGTCGTACGGATGACCCGGCGGACAGGATACCCGCTGGCGAGGCAAGGACCCGTGGACGACTCATGGTACCCGCTGTCGGGGCAAGCGCTTCGGCTCAAGGACTGGCGACCTGGTAGGGATACCCGTAGGTCGAAGCCAACTCAGGGAGTTGAGGGCGGATAGGCGGGTGCCTTTAAGCCTCGGCTCGCCGAGGCAGACTTCG
>JAKAAL010000325.1 GCA_021802375.1 Bacillota bacterium
GAAGGCATAGGGTCCGACCACGCCCCCAAGAAATCTGCCAATGGTTTCCACGGTGGCGGCCCCGGTGGTCCGTAGGGGCGTGGGGTACTGCTCGGCGTAGGACATCTTGAGCACGGGGAAGGTGCCTGTTCCGAAAAAGGACATGAGCGCGCCATAGGCCAGCATCAAGCTGGGGGTGCGAGCGAGGCCAAAAAAGATTGCGGCCAGGCCGGCAATCCCCATGAAAATCACATACATCCACTTGCGACCGATGGTTTCTCCTAGGAGGCCGTTTAGCAGTTTGCCTGGAATGGCGGCGGCGGTGATGAGGGCGGTGAAGCGCAGCGAGGCGGCAAAGCTAAATCCCTCTCGGAAAAAGATGAGAGGCAAATAGGTCATGACAATATAGAACATGAAAAAGGTGCCACTAGCCGCCGCGGCCAGGACGACGGTGCGTCGGACCAAGGGACGGTGCCAAGGACCGAGGATGCCGGTCGCCGTAGGTGGCGCTGTCTTGGCAGGTAAGCGAGATGCCTCCACGGGGGCAAGGATCTGGCGATGATCTTTACGGCGGGCTTTGGCTTCCATAAGGTTGAGCACGTGAAACGCACGATCGGCGTGGCCGTGGCGGCTGAGCCAGCGAGGCGACTCGGGCAGGGATCGGCGGATGATTAGGGCGAAGACGAGGGGAAGGCCAGACAAGCACATAAATCCCCGCCAGGCGAGATTGGGTGCGAAGTGCGGAAGGACCAACAGGCCAAGAAGGGGCGCAATGAAATAGCCCGCCGAAAGCGACGAGTCCATGATGCCATTAAAGAGGGTGCGCCGATGCTTGGGGACGAACTCGCTGATGAGGGCGTAGGGTAAGGGGAACACGGCCCCCATGCCTAAGCCCGACAAGAAGCGGAAGGCGACGAGCCAAGCGTAGCTGGGACTGGCAGCCGAGAGCAAGGTAAATCCACCATATTCCAGGATTCCCCAAAACAGCACCGACTTGCGACCGTAACCATCGGCCAGGTAGCCAGCGGGAATCAGCCCGATCACGATGCCGATGGTGGATGAGATGGCCAACATGCCCACGGATCCGGCCCCAAGCGTCCACAGCGGTTTTAATATGGGCAAAACCACACCGAGCGCCCCAATACTGAGCGACTCAATAACCCACGCGAAAGAGCCCAGGACAACCACCCGCCAGGTAAACCCTGTGATGGGAAGTCGCTCCATGCGCGCGGCGATTTCTTGGCTAAGATCGGGATGCCCAGCAGACGCCCTCATGACGGCATCGCTCCTTTGCTCTCGACCCATACTCTATCCGGGCTCGCGAAAGCATATGCACCATCGGGCTGACCATGCGCATCGTGATCAGGCACCATCTGGTTGCGGTCATAGCCGAGGGTCCCCGCGGCATAGGCTAGCTCACGATGAGTTCCCTGGCTAGATAGGGCGCTGATGAGGAGGAATGACATGCCAACATTAGGGGCCGGGATGCCCGAGCATTTTAGTTCACCGGGTCGTCAGCCCCGGTGGATGTGGGTTCTTCCGCTTCTTCTCGTGTTCGCGGTCATATCGCTGTGGCAGGGACTCGTGAGCTTTAAGGTGGTGCCGACGCTGGTTCTGCCCGCGCCGAGTGCCGTTTGGATGGACGCGAAGATGCTGGTGCTCCAGGGATTTCAGGGGCAAACGCTCTGGTCGGATATGTGGATTAGCGCACTGCGCATTCTTTCAGGGTTTTTGGCGGCGGTGCTCATAGGCGCTCCTCTAGGTCTTTGGATGGGGACCCATCGTGTCGTGTTCAAGTTGGTGGATCCGGTACTGCAATTCGTGCGTCCGGTTCCGCCTTTGGCCTATATCCCGTTAATGGTGGTCTGGTTCGGCATTGGTGAAATGTCCAAAACCATGGTCATCCTGCTGGGCACCATCCCCGTCATCATGATTAGTGCCCTAGCCGGTGTGCGCAGTACGCCCAGGCAGCGCCTCCAGGTGGCCGAGTGCCTAGGCGCGACGCGATTTCAACTGTTTCGCCACGTCATTTTGCCTTCGGCCCTGCCCGAGATCTTTACCGGCATGCGCGTGGGTATTGGGGTGGCTTGGACGTGTCTGGTGGCGGCTGAAATGATTGGTGCCGCCTCCGGACTGGGCTGGCTGGTCCAAATTGCGGGGCAAGACATTCAAGTCGGCGTCATCTTCGTCGGCATCGCCGCGATTGGGGTCCTAGGCTACCTCATGGAGCTTGGTATTCGCCTGCTGGAACGCCGCGTGGTGCCGTGGCGGGGCCACACCTAAGCGAGAGGATAACTTTTGTAAGACTTCGAATGATGAAGATGAAGGAGGGTGTCACCATGACCAATACCCCTATGCGGCGGAAAATGACGGTGGGTGCCGCCATCGCCCTGACCGGTTTGACCGCCACCGCCATGGTGGGCTTTCGCATGGCGCTAGCCGTCAAAACCGTCCAAACCAAGCCTACCGTGGTCATCGGCTACGAGAATAACGGCGCGGATCCGGAAATGGTGGCGATTTTTCGCGATCTTTTTCCGAAGTTTATGCATGCCAAGATTAAGCTGCGCCTGTTTTCCTCCGGGCCTGTGGCCCTGGCCGCACTGGGTTCGGGGGCGCTCAACTTTATGACCGGAATTGGCAATCCTCCGACGGTGGCCGCCATTGCTCAAGGCGTGCCCCTGCAAGTCGTCTGGGCTCAGGAGCAGTACACCAAAGATGAGGGACTGGTGGTCAAGAAGACCTCGAAAATTCATTCCTTGGCCGGATTAAAGGGAAAGCAAGTCGCCCTAGTGGTGGGCTCCACCTCGCCGTTTGAGCTCAGCACGGCGCTTAGGCACCAACATATCTCACCGAGTACGGTTCGCTTCATCAATACCGAACCGCCGGCCATGGTGTCCGCTTGGGAGCGGGGAAGCATCAACGCCGCCTACGTGTGGGATCCGGTGTTCGATACCTTGTTGCACCACGGGGGCAAAGCGCTGATGTACGACCAAAATGTCGCGGCCACGGCTCCCATTTTCAATTTAGCGGTGGTCAACGGTCCCTTTGGTCGAGCGCATGCCATGCTGGTGCGGCAATTTGTCCAGGCTGAGCAGCAGGCCGTCGCCTTCTATGATGCGCATCCGCACCTGGCGATGGGGGAGATGGCCAAGGAAGCGGGAATTACCCCCGCCCTAGCCCGGACGGAACTCGCCGGATACCATCTTTATAACGCCAAAGCAGAACTGACCCTCAAGGGACTCGGTCAAGGCGCAGCCGTTCGGCATTCCCTGGTGACGAAATCGCTGGTCTCAGCGGCCGCCTATCTCAAGAGCATCGGATCCATAAGTCGGGTGCCG
The DNA here is from genome assembly GCA_021802375.1 of Bacillota bacterium. The sequence continues at coordinate 3,318 of JAKAAL010000325.1, forward strand.
AAAAATCTCTTCCGTCATGTGAATCCCAGTTATGACGCCTATGTGGTGCACCATGGCGGGTAGCGCGAGAGATGCGAAACGCTATGATTGAACTGCGCCAGGTCGCCAAGTGCTACCACGGTCAAAACGGGGTTACTCCGGCCTTGGCGGACGTGAACTTAACCGTGCAAGACGGGGAGTTTGTGGTCGTAGTGGGTCCGAGTGGCTGTGGCAAAACGACGTTGCTGGGCTTGGTAGCGGGTTTTGAGCGCCCCAGCGCAGGCATGCTGACGATGGACGGACAGCCTATCTTGGGTCCGTCGCACCAGCGTGCCGTAGTCTTCCAACAACCGACGCTCTATCCCTGGTTGACGGTTCGACAGAACATTGGACTGGGACTCAAGCTCAGGGGAACGCCAGGCGACCGCACTCGGCTTGCAGTCGATCACTACTTGGAGATCATGGGCCTCAGCGGCTTTGGCGAACACGCCTCCTATCAGCTCTCTGGGGGAATGCAGCAGCGTGTGGCCATCGCCCGTGCGCTCATCGTCGAGCCTGGTGTGCTGCTGATGGATGAGCCTTTTGGGGCGCTTGACGCCAATACCAGGGGCGACATGCAGCGCTTTTTACTGGATTTATGGCAGCGGCTTCGGCCGACGGTGCTGTTCATCACCCACGATGTGGAAGAGGCGGTTCTGCTTGGCGACCGGGTGTTGGTAATGACCGATCGTCCAGGGCGGATTGGCGAAGAGGTCGTCGTACCCTTTGCTCGGCCCCGGCACTGGGACCTGGCCTTGACGCCTGAGTTTCTGCAACTGAAGCGCACGGTGCTGAGCATCCTTCGCCCCGATATGTTCTTTTAGCATGCTAAGCCAAAAGGCGATGCGCGAAGCCTGTGAAGTTCGGCGAAACGCACTTCAACGGCCCCGCTTTTTGCAGTAACTAGGTTTTGCGTTGGTGATCGGAGCGGCGGGCCCCGTACCCTAGTTAGGGTGGGTTGGTTTGCGACCGCACGAACCGTGCGCTGACCAGCCCGATGCCCGCCGCCACGGCCGCAAACCCTGCGATAAATCGCGCGCTTAGCGGTTCGCCAAAGGCCAGGATGCCGACTAGACTGGCGACGGCCGGCACCCCGAATAAAAAGGTGCTGACTCGACTGGCCTGGCCGCGAGAAAGCAGGAGAAGCCAGAGGATCCAGGCACCGGCGGTGCCGCCAAGAATGATAAAGAGCAGGTCCAAGGCGGCGAGCAGCGTCCAATGGACCGTCGGCGTGGGCACTAGGAGACTCACGACGGTGAACGCGCTACCACCCATCAAAAATTGTAGGCCAACGAACCAAAGCGGGGAGTCGCTCGGGTGTGCCTTGACGTAGACGGTACCCAGAGCCCAGCCTACGGCAGCGCTGATGGCAAACACGATGCCCATTACGGATGTGCGTCCGCCGCCGCTAAACGCTATCAGCCCTACGCCCGCGAGGCCGGCGGCGACGCCGAGCAGCTTGGCCACTGAAAGGGCTTCGCCCAGCCACAGGCGGGCGAAGGCTGCGACCAAAACCGGTTGCAGATAGAGCAGTCCCGCCACTTCGCCGGGGGCGAGATAGACGCTGGCGCTGATTTGTCCGCCGTAAAGCATGACCACGTTAAGGAGTGCCGAGACGGCTGCCTGCATCCAGAGACGGCGCGATGGCCGTGGGCGCTTTAGAGCCAAGGCCCATAGGCAGACGACCACTCCAGAGGACAGTACCCGCCAGGCGGCCAGCACCAGGGCGGGCATGTAATGCAACTGCAGTTTCAGGGCGGGGAAGGTGAGCCCCCACAAAAGAATGATAAAAACGGAAAGCATCCAAGTTGGTATCTTTGACATTGAGCCCTCCGGGAAAGAACCTTGGCGACTGGCGCCTTAAACCCATTCATTATACCGAATGCGCGAGGAGAGCCCAGGGGAGGCGCGCAGGGTGTCTGCCACCGTGCATTGGGTCGGTGGTTCTACCGAAGACAATACGGCGCCAAAGCGTGTGAAATTCCGTATAAATGATGACGATTGTCCGAAATAAACTTGGGTGCAAGGTCTCATCATGGGATAAAATGAGAAGGCATTGGGCTCGAGGACCATGGATCGCGAGGCGAAGATGGTCGAGAGTTCGGTATCTCGGGCAAGGGGAAGGGAGGACCTCGTAAGTGAAACGGCAGGGGGATCATCGCGCTTGGTAGATGGCCTACCCATTACATCGCGGACACACGGAGGGGGAACTGGATAATGGAACTTAACCGCCGACAGATGCAGCAATTCATCGACCAAGGGTATGTGCGAATTCCTGGGGTGATTCCGCCCGTCATGATCGATCGGGCGCTTAGGGCAATCCATCATAGCCTTGGGGAGGGATTCCCGCCGGAAGATGCGCCCACCTATCGTTCGAGGAGC
>JAKAAL010000326.1 GCA_021802375.1 Bacillota bacterium
GGGTCAAATAGTGGTTGAGACACAAGCTCGAATCGGAGGAGGCGCCCAGCCTCATTGGGTGCCTGGATCTCGATACGGCCAGGCCGTTAACGATGTGGAAAAAAATCTCGCTGGGTGTATCGATCATACCTTGTTAAGCGCGGATGCCGACCAAGAGGACATTGAGCGTTTATGCCAACAAGCGCTGAAGTGGTCGACGGCGAGCGTGTGTGTCAACCCGATTTGGGTTTCCTTGGCCTCCCGCAATCTCGGCGCCTCAACCGTACGTGTCTGCTCCGTGGTGGGATTTCCCTTCGGTGCTTCTTTGAGTGCGCTGAAGGCCAAGGAAGCCCATATGGCGGTCGAGGAAGGCGCTAGCGAAATAGACATGGTGATGGCTTTGGGGAAGTTTCGGAGTGGATGCTGGGAATTCGTGCTCGACGATATTCTTCAGGTGCGCCAAGCTATCGGCGACCTAGTGCTGAAAGTGATTGTCGAGACCGGGCTGTGGGAGGATCACCAAATCGTCCAAGCGGCGACGATTTCCGTCGCCGCAGGCGCAGATTACCTGAAGACGTCTACCGGATTTCTGGCCGGAGGAGCAACGCTGCCCGCGGTTCGCTTGCTTCGCACCGCGGTTGGGGTAACGGCCGGCGTCAAAGCGTCAGGAGGCATCAAGACCCGCCAGGCGGCTTGGTCAATGATCGCTGCCGGAGCCGACCGCTTGGGATGCAGCCAAACCGAAGTCTTGCTTCAGGGAGAGTAAAGAAGGGCGGCCTAAACGGAATATATCCAAGGCCATGCTTCGATGGTGGCAAAGCATGGCCCCGGGAGTTTTTGCTAAGCGGAGGTACGTTGACTTCCGGCCGCGTTGGCATTGGCAGCCAAAACAAACGACAATCCGGCACCGATCAGCACCAAAATCCCTACGACCAGGGTAACGAGTAGGTCGTCTTTGTGGTGTTTGGCGAATCCTAACGTCCAGGGTGAAATGGCCATCCAAATGCCTAACAGGGCTAGCACGATGTCGCGCCAACGACCCGACTGGGGCGCTAGGACCACCCAAAGTGCGCCCAGCAAGATCAGCGCGCCCCCGATAATAAAGTTCCACTCCGGTGCCGCCGAGTGCTTGGCGGCAGACAATATCCAAGCACTCGCTACGAACCACGCTCCGAAAACCGCGACGGCCCACCAACGAATACTCACGGATCTTCCTCCTATCAAGAGCTTCAATGTAGTAGAGAATACGCATAAAGGACTAATGGAGACGGGCGAGGCCCATCTCCATTATATGGGCAAAAACGCCAAAATTGCACAAAAGTATCGGCAAATTTTGGCGATAGCACAAATCATAGGCACCTTTATTATCGGTGTGGGGTTTAAATCACACGAACCGCCAAACTACGATCCGCTAGGGGCCCACGGTTACCGTTGTGGTGAGAGCAATATTCGGCCCAAAATGATAGGTCACAATCTGCCCGCTGCTGTTGAGAAAGGCGACATCGCCGTTGGGTTCCATGGCCATGGAAACTGGGCTTCCCAAAGTGTCGGAGACTTCGGACAGAACCTGACCGGTGTGGCTGACCAGTGCCACCCGATTGTCTCCCCGGTCCCATATCACCCAGTTTTGACCATCTGCGAAAAGATCCGTCGGATGATGCAGCGCGTCGAGTCCCGACCCATTGCCAAAAAAGTGGGCGATGAGGTGACCGGTTAAGGAATATTGCGATAGCACGCCACCGTAGTATCCGCTGATCCAAAGACTCTTGGGCCCGAGCGCGATGCCGTAGGGCGAGTCGGGATCCTTAAAGGTTTCCAACACCGTGCCATCTTTGGAAAGATGAACAATTTCATGATCATCGGTGTCCGCGACCCAAATACTACCGTTGGCGGCAATGGCAATGGCGCGCGGACCCAACACCCCCTGGCCTCCGGGCTGCAGCCATCCGACGACGCCGCTTGGCTGACTCGAAGTGGTGGGGAACAACACTAATATCCGGTTGTACAAACTATCCAACGCGTAGACCACGTTGCCATCGACGGCGAGTTGGGTGATGGCGGACGGCTTATGGTTGCCGGGAACCGGTGGAATGGTCCATTGCCCCAACACCTTCCCCGACGGTGAAAAATGGATGACCGAACCGTTTTGAAGGGCTTCGTAATAGCTGTTGTGCGGGCCGAAGGTGAGAGCAGTGGGGTGAGGCCGCCCCGTCAGCGCGGTCACGTACTTCGGCCAATCGGAAATGGTAAAGGTTTTCATGCGGTAGTTGGTGACCAAGAGAGTGCCGTTCGATTGAAGTTGGATCTGCTCTGGGAAGGGCACCTCACCCTGTTTCAAGTACGTGCCGTTCGGGGTAAACGTCTCCACGCGATTATTGAGGGTGTCAGCTACAAAGACGGTGCCATTGGCGGCCACGGCGATCCCGCTCGGTCCGTCAAATTGTCCATTGCCATCGCCCCAGCCTCCCCAGGATTGCAACAATTTGCCGGTGGCGGAGAAATGAAGCACACGCTGGGTGCCGCTGTCGGTGACGTAGACGGTACCGTTGGGAGCCACGGCAATCCCCGAAGGCGCGACCATGCCCGAACCGGTGGTCCCATAATGGCCAAAACTGAGGATAAATTTGCCAGATGCAGTAAATTCTTCGATGCGGGCGTTGCCCTGGTCGGTCACATACAAGGTGTGTTGGGGGGACCACGCCGCAGCTGAGGGCATGTTTAAGTCCCCTGGGGCCTTTCCCGGGGTGCCAAAAGAGGAGACTTTGTGGCCGACCTTCACCCAAATTTGGTCGCCGTAGGTGTTGACCACGGCGCTGTATATGGTGTCGGTGCCGGAGCGCTGAGCCACCGGAGCGACAGAGCCGTCTACGGATTCTGGGACTTCCGGGATGACCCGGGCCGCTTCATCAAGCGCCGCTATGGGTGCCGCTCTCCACGGCGTCGGTGCCGGATCAGGAAAGCCTGTGCGACTGCCAAAGTCTGCCGTCTTCGGGGTGCCGTGGCTGCCAATGGGGACTAGTTGCACCACAAAATAAGGATTGCCGCCAATGGGATGTTCTTTTCGGTTTCCTGCCGAAGACAACGTGGCAGCGGGTAGGGGCACGTGAAAGTATCCGTGCGCTGCATGAATCATCTGAGTCTGGCCCATGTCGTCGACCAGCAGAGCCGTTTTGCTGAATGCCTTTACCGTGCCGGTAATCGCCGGAGCGCCTTGATCCCAAATGACCGAGATGTAGCGACCCGGTGCGCCAAAATTGACTTCATCCATGGCTTGGGGATTGACCCCGTCAAACGGCGGGATATAGCGAGAGAGATAACGCGCTCCACTTAAGTAACGAATCAAGGTCTGGTAGGCCGTATAGGCCGGGCGAGGCTGATTGGACTGAGTCAAAAGGCCCACGGGGCCATTGAACTTGTTCAGCGGCTTCGGTTCCGGCAGTTGATAGACCTCCACCCGGCTGCTATAGGCTAAACTGTCAGCTATTTCTTCGACAATAAAGGCCGCCTGTTGGCTCGGAGTGACTCCGGGATCGTTTTTGGGGGCTTTATAGCCCTTGACGATTGGGGTGACATTGGTCTCGCTGAGCCAGATCGGGGTACCGCTGAGGCCGTTGGCAGCCAAAATCTTGTGGTAGCGGGTATAGATCTGCTGATTGAAATTGATCGTGTTATAAAGGTTCAGATCGAGGGCATCAAAAAAATCGTGGTGAGTAGAGGCCCCCGGCAGCGCCGCTAAGTCTTTGATCAATTGCACTGTGACATGGCCGTGCGCGTACCAATAAGGGGTGCCCGGCAATAAGATGTGTGCGTTGGGGTCCGCAGCATGGGCAGCCAGGTACGCCACTTTAACCATCTGCGCAAATTGTGCCAAGGTGCCGGTCCAGGTGTTAAAATGCCCGGAGGGAATACTAATCTCGTTGCCTATGACCCACGTGTCGATGAGGCCTGCATAGTGCCGAGTCAGTCGATAGATGAAATTTCCCCACGTGTTTTTGGGACTGTTCCAGGCGTCATAGAGCCCTTTTGGCACTGAAGAGTTGGGAGACCTTCGTGCCCAGTTGGGGGTGGATACCAAAACCCCGACCGGAATCCTTCCCGCCTTGACCTCCCTTAGTAGATCCGAATCATTTTTGGTAAAGAAGTTGTTCCATACCCCCGGCGAGGGTTCCAGAGAGTCCCAGAACATGGTAATTCTTTCCCAGCCAATGCCCAAATTGGAAGCGGCCTTGGGGTCAGCATACGCTTGTGCCGCTCCGAAGCGATAATCCGGATGTCCTGGGTTGGGGGTAATGTACGGATTTTGAGCTGCCTGCACCGGATGATGAGACGAAGTGGAGATTAAGGCTAGTCCTGCCGCGACTGCAATCATGCCCACTTGCGTGATTGTTCGCTTGCGATGCCGTTTAATCATTGCTGGCGCCCTTCCCTTAGTCGTTCGCTACGTATCGACACATCTGCAAAATTTTCATTAAAACTTCGCAACCGAAAGGCTGTTTTCCTGCTTGCAATTTATGGAAATGCTGTTCTCTTAGTAAAATATTGCCGACTTGACTATTCGCTGGTTAAATTGCTTATTTTGCCACCTGCTAAAAGATGAGAAAATCAGACATGCTCTGGGCCCGAGACGCGCTGTTGAGCTCAAAAAGTCAGAGGCCGGGTAAACTGCGGCGTGGAGTTTTTCGTATGCGCTTTAGGCCGACCATGAAACTAAGGCACAAAGTTCAGTGCTTACCTGATCGACCCTGGGCTTTTCAAATCGCCGCTAGTTATACTGCGCGCGGGCCATAGTTTTCGTTTTTGGGAGAACGCCATCGTGTTGGAAAACCATTATGCAACCATCGGTTGAGACGCCCACCGCCCTGGCATCAAACCGTCAAATTTGACCCGCGCGCAGTATATCTAAAAACGGTATTATAGGCTTCAGAGTGGTCATGGTAAAATGAGACCAAGCGCTAGGCTAGATCACCGCGCTCAGGCGATCCTGAGGCCATTTGCCGTGAGGACCTGAAGGGTTGCTGGGGCCAACGCCGAGTCTCGGAGTGAGACCGCGGCGATGAAAATGCGGGTCAGAACCCCATCCCTTAGGAGCGGGGAGAGGCGCGGCAGATAGCCTTTGAACACTTGCGGAACTCTGACCTACCGCTGACAGGGTTCCTTTAGCGGCGGTTTTGGCGCATGTTTCTCTGACGAGGTGGTTTTTTCGCTGTTTGCCCTCTATCGGGTCGAGCCTGGGGATCGGAGTTGCCCTGATGGCTTTGCGGGCCCTAGAATTGGAGCCGGCGGTAGAGATCACCGATGAAAGAGGAGGTCGTGTTGGAGACAAAAGCGCCCTATACAAATCTCATGAAACCGCAAAACCATCAGGGCGAGACATCCGATGCCACCGAGCTCAGACGTGTGGATTGGCAGGTGGCTGAAACCTTTACTAAGTTTCTTTATCCCTTTGTGTTCACACATCGTCTGAAGTCGAGTGTGGAGGCATGCGGCAACGATTTTTCCCAGGCGCTGTTATCGGACCCGGAGTTGTCTGGGGTCTTTGTGGAGGATCCGTTTGATGCGTCGGAATTAGAAAATATGTTGCCCTATGTGAAGCAATATTTGAGCCTGGCGACCAATCAACGGCGCTTTCGGATGAATCTTGCCTGTTTGTCCGCCGGTGCTTTTTATGCTTTTTTGGCTGAATCCGAAAAGTCCTCGTCCTTTCGCATTAGTCAGATTGTGCTGCATTAAC
>JAKAAL010000327.1 GCA_021802375.1 Bacillota bacterium
TGCCTGTTTTCATATTCCTTGCCTCTGTCGGACATGATAACCCTCCCCTTCTTCCCATGATGCTAAAGTACTTTGCATTAAACGATACGCTCGGGCCAGCCGCGATTTCACCGTACCTAGAGGTATGTCCATCACCTCACTGATGTCCGCCAAAGAGAGATCTTGATAGAAATGCAATACCACAATGTGCCGTAGTTCTTCAGGTAAACGGGCCAACAATTGCTCCAGAAGAATCCGATCCTCGATGTTATTGTCAACCGCTCCCAGCTGGTTCAATGAGTCCTCTAGCGGCTCGCTCTGGCGACTTTGGGGTTTGCGCCAATAATCCGTCAAATTGTTCAGCGCTATCTGCCGAATCCAGGTTCTAAACCGCCGGGGTTGTTGACCGCGCTCGAGTGCCTTCCATGCTTTGAGAAAGGTCTCTTGCACCAAATCTTCCACCATCTCAGGCGGACTTCCCGCCATCCTTATCAGACGAGCCAGAGGTTCTGCATACCGATCAAACAGGGGGCCCATTGCTTGCCGGTTGCCTTCAGTCACTTGGCGGCAAAGTTCTTCATCCGTGGGTGACACCATTCGCCCTCCTTATGCATCAGTTTAAGGATATCGCAGCCGAGCCTGTTTGAGGACTTGGTCTATCTGAGTTCGCGTCAATGTTCCCCGTTGCAGCAAATGTCTGAACTGTAGGGCACTCCAATGAAAACCAGCCGGAGACAGACTTCTCACTTCCCCTATCAACGGGCCCAGCCGATAGTTGTCCGCTAGTCCATAGCGTGCCAACATGGCCGACACCAAATGATGGGTCACGGATCCTTGCCTTACCAAACGTTGCCCTCCGGTAATCCAAAGATTGAGCAGGCGCCGAGGTAGGCCGCTTGCCATCTGGAACACCGGCTGATTCACCGTGTTATCTCCTAAAGCGGTGCGCATCCCCGGAGCTACCGGATAAGAAGATTCGCTGTTGGCATGAGGCCATGCCGCCCGGGACAGGGACACAAACGGCGGTTCCCACTCCATCGAGCCATTCCACACCAGCGACCCAGGATATGGTGGACCCAGAGCACGCATCAATCGTTTTAGCGTGGCGGCCCCGCGCAACGCTTGCATTACTTGACCGGTTTCATCCCCTCCGGCATAGATAAGTACACCCGCAAATGGCACCGGTGCCAAGTGTCCCAATACCAGGTTCATACCCCGCCCATACCCAGTCAATGATCCGGTGCCGTTCAAACTGCCATAGCCACTGACCGCGGCCAGATCTTTCGGCGTCCAAATATGGACTTGCCAGGTCTGGTTCTCTTGGGTTGAGGTAAGAGGGTACCAGGTCGCGGCAGACAACAATGCTCCTGAAGGAGAGGCAAATGCGCTGACCGTGCTATTATATTCACCCCATAATATTAAACGACCGTTCCAAGACAGGTCCACTGTCACGTCCTGGCCCTGATGAATCAGATGGTCTACCCAAATCCACCCGTGTTTCCGGGCCGCATGCCATGAGACCGAATGGCGATTCACCTCAACGTTGGTAATGTGAAATTCGGGGTTTAAGAAAAGCGGGATGCGGGACAAAGTCACTCGACTCGTGACATTCAGCACACCTTGTCCGCTGATCCACGACCCGTGTTCCATGCTAAGGGAAATATGTGATGCGGTAATCGCCACAGGTTCCTTTGGGCCCTGGTGAGCCCATGAAATGATTTGATTTTGCGTGATTCCTTGAGACGGTTGCCACAACCCATGGCCGAGTGGAAGAGAAATACCAATCACGGCCAACACCATAACCCCTGCCAAGGTTTTGCTCAGCCTGGTTCGACTAATTCCAGCCCAGATTGCTACCCACCAGGCGACAATTAAGAGAATGACCCACCCCGCAATCAGAGCCAAATCTTCCTCGAAGGGACCAAATCCCCACACCGGGGACAAGGTGTCAGTAAGCCAACCGAAGGGGTTAATTTGAAACAGTGGGGCCCATCCGCTGTGCCACCAGCCAGTGGGACCGATGGCCACCGTGGCCATGGCCGCCAGTATCGGGATAAGCAAGGCCATAACGCTTTTCCAAATGCTAAACAGCCACTGCCCCCAAAGGTATCCAAAAGAGAGCATGAGAAGATTACCCAAAAACAAAATGCCCATGCCATCCCGTGCGGTGTAAAGGAGCCAAGAACTGCTCGTCCAAAACCCGGCGTCAACGTGCCATAAGGTGCACAAAAAAGTGAAAACGGTCCCGCTGATGCCGATGGCAAGCAATACCACTACTTGACCCGCGACACGCACCCCTGGGCGGACGGGCCACGCTCCGCCAATCCAACGCGCACGACCGCCGCGCTCAATTTCCGAAAGCCTGGTGCCTAAGAGCACATAGAGTAGCGGCGCAATGGGCAGCACGGTAAGATTGAGACATAAAATCAACGGCGAAGTACCCTGACCGCCTAAAAAAACCACATAACTAACAGGCCAAATTCCGGCAGCAACCAGCCAAATCCACCAAGTCCTGCTTCTCCACTGATATCGCCACAATATTTGCATTTCTGCCCATACTTGCCCGACCATGGTCACTGGTAGCTCCCCCTTTGACGATGCCAATGAAATCCGCATACTGCTAGTCCCGCCATCAACACGGACACAAGGGCGACCACGATCCGGTTTTCTAGCAGCGGCCAAGACCACATTTGATTACGAGCGGCAAACAGCACCAGTTCGTCCCGACGGGGATGGGGAAAGGGCAAATTGCGAACCCCAAGCCCGCCGGTCACAAGAAGAATAAGGACGACTAATCCCGCCCATAAATCCGTCGTCCACTCCACCGCTGCCAAAACCGCAAACGTGACGAATAGGACGTCAGGAATAACTGAAAGCAGGTCTCTCCCCACCGGAAACGAAAACCCCATCAGTCTCGCGATGACCTCTACCAATAGGATCCAAGCCACCGAAAAGCTTAGGCACGAGGTCACTCGCAACAGGAAAAGCCAGAAGCTGGCAATGGGGTAAGTTAGATAAAGAACGCGCCGGGAAGCTAGGATATCCGACTCCATGACCAGCACCGGCAGTGAAGACAATAGCGGCACGAGCAACCCCAACAAATTGGAAAAATACCATCCTGACGCCATCATCCAATAGTGCCGGAAATCTAAAGCACTAGGATAAGGCCCCGGAAGCTTGCCTTTGCTGATGATGACCACAACGGCTAATAGAATCACTACGCCAGTCATTATCATTAAAGCGGTTTTGGGGATTCTTGCCCATTCACTCTGCAAACGTTGCATCCGCCGCCCTCAGTTCTGGAAAATTCACCAATGCCAGGTATCCGTCTTCGAGATCTGGGGATGCTGTGGCAGAGTGCCCGTCGGGATCCCGGGTTAAATAGCGTACTGTAACGGTTTCACCAGACGATGCAATCCGCACCACGACTCGCTCAACAGGTTGCATAGTATTGGGGCGAATCATCCACCGATCTGCCTCTTGTTCCCAGTCGGAAAGCGAAAAACTCTGCTGAAACACTAAGCCATCGGCTTTACGTACAATGGAAGGTACCGAACCCTCTGCCAACAACTGCCCATGATCCAAGATTCCCACGGTATCGGCTAATCCTTCGATATCAGACACAATATGGGTGGACAAAACGATGGTGGTGGTAGATGACCACTGCTGCAAGAGGTTTTTCAAATGCACACGTTCACTAGGATCCAACCCTGCCGTCGGCTCATCCAAAATCAAAAGGGGCGGGGTGCCCAAAAGCGCTTGGGCAATACCCACCCTCTGCTTGGTCCCTCCCGAGAGTTTGGCAATCCGGGTATTAAACCACTCGTCCAATCCCATCCAGGCACTGACCTGTCGGACCGCACCTGGATTATGGCCAGTTCCTTTCATAACAGCCGCATAATGCAGGTACTCCTGAATTGTAAGATGTTCTAATAAACCATACTGTTGCGGCACATAGCCCAACATATGGCGAATCTGGCGATCATCGCGGGGGCGCTGCCACTGATCAACCCGTATTTCGCCGTGTGTCGGTTGCATAACCGTCGCCAAAATCTTCAATAGGGTGGATTTGCCCGCCCCGTTGGCACCTAATAAGCCAAAGATGCCTCCACTAAGGCAGAGGTTGATATGCTTGAGAATAGTCTTCTTGCCGATACTATGAGATAAATCATTCACTAATAATTCGGGTGCTGCCACCGACACCTGCCCCCTTAGTCCGTCTATGATTAAAGACGTTCCCCTGAGCAGATTCGGATCACGCCCACTAAAAATCGTGGGACAGTCCCGGCAACAGACACCCTATAATAATTGCTGACGCTACTCTTTTGGCAACGGGAGCACTTCTCCGGTATAAATGGCCAGGCGATAACGGCGATCATAGCGACGGTCGACGTTAGACTCGTCAATGGTTAAAACACTACCATTAAGCGACATAGGGGCAATGTAGGCATTACGGCGTGTCATGGCCGCAGACAATCCATCAACAAGTTGAAAAATGCGCATCATAGGCTTTAGTGCCGAGGGGAAGTCAGGTGGCAACTCCGTTTCTCGGGTATGGTGATAACGAATCAGCCATTCTACATCCGTCGTCACATGGTAGTCCTTGTGGGCCCAATCCGCACTGCGCGCCGCATGAAGATATCCAGGTTCAAACGTATCCCGGGGAACAAACATCTCCCCTGCCCTCAAAGTAGGTTGCGCTTTGCCTATATCATGAAAAATAAAGGCTTGGACCAGGGTATCTTTGTCGACCCCCACCAGTTGAAACACTCCAATGTCCTTTAGTTCCGCCATAATTCGCAAACCATTGATCACATGGTGATAGGTGCCATCTGGAATGACGCCGGTGACCCGTGCTTGCCCGGTTCCCGGATCATAGATGTCTTGATATTCGGGGGAGGATTTGAGTTTAGCTTCTACCTTACTGTTGGGCAAGGTGAGGCTAAATGCCATTTCTAGTTCTCGCTGTTGTTGATAGGCACTGACTTCAGCTTGCTTTTGGGGAGTAATGTCCATGAAGGTAATCAACACAGCCCGCACTTTCCCCTGCTCCCGGATGGTAGCGAATTTAAACAGCACATGACGACCATTTGGTAGCAGCAATTGCCGCTCGCCGCGGTCGGCGGCTCCCGCCAGTACCTTAGGCACTGCACTGACTTTCAAATATTCCCGCATATGGGGAAACAAATATTGAGCCAACTCCTCATAGGGTTTCCCCACTACCTGCCCCATATCAACACTCAAGATCTCGGCCCCCGCCGGATTCAGCATTCGGGTGGTGCCTCGATCATCCACGATAATCAACCCAGTATACAACGCATCCAAAACATACTGCTGCAACTGAGCCAGCGGAATATTTCTCCAACTTTCGTCAATAACAGGTTCCGGTGTCGGCTCCCATTCGCGCGACACGACCCCCAACAATTTCCCTTCAAAGACCACGGGGATAGAAGACCAATCGGGATGATTACGAAATAATGGCAGCAAGACCTCCGCTTCATCATCGGGAGATACCGTAGCCACTTCGTTCTGGGGCACCATTAGCTGCTCCAAAGTGGTGGCCAATTTGGCATGAGAATCTTCTAGACGCACCACGCCCATTAACCGTTGCTCGTGATCAACAACATAAAGGATACGATGTGGGCTGGTTTTCACCATCCACTGAATTAATAGGGCGGAGTCCTCGGGATACCCTGAAAGATAGTCGCTGCCATT
>JAKAAL010000328.1 GCA_021802375.1 Bacillota bacterium
AAATTTTTGCGCCATCGACTCAGGATGTTGATAGGAAACCATATCAGCCATTCTCGCAATCGCCAATCCCGACTCTGGATAGGGGCCTTCATAGTAGTCACCGCCCTGAAAATGAGGGTCAGTGACGATGGCCCGACGGCCAATCGAGTGAAATGCAATCGCCCAGGGCTCATGGGCAATAGGGGCACCCACCGCCATCACCGCGGATACTTCATCGGGGAAGAGGGCTGCATACGCGTAAGCCAACATTCCGCCCATCGATCCTCCAATAATGCGCACCCGGCCAGCGCGCCACTCGGCCACCAGTTCGTGGGCAGCACGAGCCATGTCAAATAGCGTGAGGTGCGGAAAACGGCTCCCCCAGGGGCGCCCCTCGGGATCTCTCGATGATGGCCCGGTCGATCCCATGGCGCCTCCCAACACGTTGAAAGACAGCACGTGAAATCGATTGGTGTCCAGTCCGGCGCCCGGGCCTACCACCCCTTCCCACCAGCCCAGGGGTCCCCGCGCGTGATGGGTCGCGACATGGCTATCCCCTGTCAACGCATGAAAAACCACGACCGGATCGCCGGTGGACGGTCCCCACTCCTCGTAGGCCAGCCCCCACTCGCTAAGGTGCATACCCGCATCGGTCACGAGTGGCGTTTGACCATGAAAATAGTGCACTCCATCCCAGGGAAATCCCTCTTGGGCCTGCCAAGGCCATGGTTCTTGCACCACTGAGGGCGTCATGGTCCACCTCCTCATATTCCTAACGATTATAGCAATCTCTCAGCCGGACAGGCGCAGCGCTCGAACCGCGGCCCGGCGGACCCGGATATCGGGGTCGTTTTGGAGCGGCTCAATGAAATCCGCTGCCCTCACCCATAATGGCCGCGAGCGCTTCGCGGTAAAGGCAGCCGCGGCGTTCCAGCGCGCCGCCCAGGAGGCTTGTCCAACCCACCTCGCGAGGTGAGGCAAAGTCTCCTCCGGATAGTCCGGCAATAGGGAGTCCCCAACGCAAAACGGACCTAGATTCTTTCTGACGAACTCCGCTTCAACGACAACCAGCCCATCCACCAGCGCGATGAGCGGCTGGATCGGAAGGTCACGAAACTTGGCCAAGCTTCGGATGGCGACCGCCACAGCCCGCTGAATCGCATCGGGGCCCTCTTCCACCCATTTTTGGTAAAGCCTCCCGGCACTAACCGGGTCGGCCCGATACCGGTCAATCAAAGGAGATACCGCCCACTCGCGCACCTCCCAGTCGGGATCGCCCGCTAATCGCACCACCGCCTCGGAATACTCGGGCATTCTCATCCATAAGGGGCCGATCAGTTGGGCAGCCACTTCACGTGCGGCGGGGACTGATGAAGCTAAGAGACCGGGAATCCACTGTTGGGCGGTAGGAGCCAATTGGCCCACCAAGCAACGCTTATCCGAAGCCGGCAGCCCCGGCTTTTTATGGTGAGTTTTCGAGACTAAATACTGTTCCAGACTTTCTAAGGTCCATTCCTGAGTCACAAGCCGACTCTCCTTTACGGGCGTTTGTATCATCGTACTGGCCTATCCCCAGAAGAGCAATGACTTGGAGTGGTTTACCGCCCTCAATATGGCTATGATATCCCTAGCATGCCTTGATTAAAGGAGCTGGCCACTCGATGCAAAGTTTTTGGCAACAACACGAATTTCGCCCCTTTCCTGCCCTGTACGGTCACCATACCTGTGATGTGGCCATTATGGGAGCAGGCTATACGGGTAGCTGGCTGGCGTACTGGCTCAAGGACTCAGGCCTTAAAGTCATGCTGGTTGAACGTGAAGTTCCCGGATATGGTGCCAGTGGCCGAAATGGCGGTCTCTTATTGCAAGGCCCGGCTCAACTTTTGGCCGAAGTGACAAACGAAATCGGCACCGATGATGCCCTGAGGCTTTGGCGGATGACCCGCCAGGCATTGGATTGGGTGAGCGCCCTGGCTGATCAGTACCCCTTGGATTTGCACGTGACCGGCAGCCTTTATCTCGGCGCCTCAGACGAGCGCATTTTGGTCCAAGAGAGTGCCCGACTCGCCCAAATAGCCGGGGGTCGGGCCCAACTCATCTCCCATCACGAACAGCCCGCATCGCTTAGGCGTCTGGAACTCGATCTCGGGGTGTTTTTCCCAGACGATGCCATGATTCATCCGTTAAAGCTCATTGACGCGCTTTTACAGGAAGCTTCACAAAAAGACGTAAGGGTGTATTCCCATACGGCCGTCCAAGCGGCCGACACCCGAGATCCCCAGGGACTCGCGCTAATCGGACCGGGGTTCCGTATTCAGGCACAAAAAGTGCTGGTGGCCACCAATGCCTATATTCCCGATTGGCTTACGCTAATCACACCACATATCCAACCAGTGCGGGGTCAGGTGATTGCCACCGAGCCCCTGGGCCCTCTCGATTATGACTTTCCGGTGTATGCCGACCATGGTTTCCAATACTGCCACCAGCGCCGGGACGGCCGGATCGTGGCCGGTGGATTTCGCAATCTGGATCTCGATGGCGAAGTCGGCACGGATTTGGTATCCCATCCGGCCATCTTAGAACGACTCACGCAATGGGTCACCCAGATGGTCGGTCACCCCATCGCCATCTCGGATGCCTGGGCCGGAATCATGGCCATGACCCGTGATCATCGGCCTTACGTGGGAATGATTAACGACCGCGTCGGTGTGGCCTTGGGCTATAGTGGCCACGGTAGCACCGTCACCCCCATAGCTGCCAAACTCTTGGCCGATCAGGTGGTCGATGGCCGGCCCATCTTTCCCCCGTTGTCGATTGCCCGCCTCATCACCCAAAAGGGGTTGCCTTCATGAAAAAAACATTGATGCGTCGGATCGTCCTCATTGGCGGTTTTGTGATACTAGTGCTTATCGTACTATGGGGCTATCTGATCACCCGCCCATCCCGGCACTTGGCCTCCCAACCTCCGACGCCCCACCTCAACCACGTGTTTGTGATTGTGATGGAGAATCACTCACTGGACGCCATGTCACCGAGCCTAGCACCCTATATCCACCAGCTCATTCAGCGCGATGGCTATGATTCCTGGTATTTTGGCGTCACACATGTCAGCCTACCCAACTATGTGGCGCTTTTGTCCGGGAGCACCCACCACACCCATAGCGACAATCCCAACCAAACGTTTGGAGGAGTCACGCTTTCAGAACAGTTGACAGCCCATCACATTAGCTGGCAGGCCGCGATGCAGAGCCTCCCCCAAGTCGGTTACTCAGGCAACTGGTACCCAGAAAAACCCGGCACCAATCCGGTCCTCATGCCCAAGAACGCCCTCTATGCGAAAAAGCATGACCCGTTTATGCTGTTCCCCCAAATTGCCAAACACCAGGCAGCCCACATCGTGCCTCTGGCCACCCTCACCCATGAGCTCACCTTCGGTGGTGTGCCGCGCTTCGTCTTTATCACCCCTAATTTATGCAGCGATATGCATGGGCAGCCCCAGGGCTCAAGAGCCTGCCCTTCGAATCATCCCGCCGCGTTGGTGCGAATGGGGAATGCATTTTTAGCCAAGCTCATCCCCAAAATCACCCATTCCCGCGCATTTACCGGGCATTCCGTTATATTTATTACCTGGGACGAAGCCCAAACGCCCCGGCAACTCTGGAATATCAGCGCCTGGAAGCGCTGGCTTGGGGCAGGGCCCCAAGCCCCCCACACCTTTTTCATTCCCGTAGGTGGGGGTTCAGTGCCCCTAATCGCTCTCATCCCGGGAAAAGTTCAACCCCCCCATGTTAGCGTCTGGGCCGATCATTATAGTCTTTTGAAGACTATCGAGGCGGGGTTTGGTCTTCCCTATATTGGCCAGGCGCGATCTCCCAAGGTTCAGCCGCTTAGTCGGCTGGTGCGTCCGCGGTAATTGACACCAGGTGCTCGAAGCCCAGGGCCCAGGGGAGTATGATAGAGGCGAGCGAGGGATTTTCATGAGCTATCAGTCAGCTTTAGATCGCCTTATCGGGCAAAACGGAGTGGTTGTGGAAACTATCCCGGCCGACCTACGTGGTCGCGGTGTGATTAAAGTGGCCGGGCAATTGTGGTCGGCCGAGACCAATTGGCTAGATCCCATTCCGGCTGGTGCCGACGTGTTGGTCATGGGTCGTGACAACCTTATCCTCGCGGTTCTCCCAGAAAGGATCTGATGAACGTGTACACGGTCGTAGATATTGTGGTGGCCGTTGTGGTGATAGGGGCCGTGGTGCGCGGCTTGGTTCGGGTCGTACCGCAGGGCTCGCTGGGACTCGTACAGCGAATGGGCAGGTTTCAACGCGAAGCACCGCCTGGTATGGTGACAAAATTGCCAGTGATTGATTCGGTCCAACTTATTAGCACAAAATCCATCACCATTAATCTTGCCCCAGAGCCGGTGATCACCGCCGACAACGTCTCGCCGGTTATCGACGCCTATTTCATCTACCAAGTGATTGACGCCAAGCTATTTGCCTATGAGATTCAAAATCCTGAAGTCGCCATCAAAAATATTGTGTCTTCCACCTTGCGCTCCGAAGTAGGCCAGCGTAAACTGGCCGACGTCATGACGCACCGCGAACAGATTAACTCCAAACTGCGTCAAGAACTCGATGAGGCTACCGGTGGCTGGGGCATTCGCATCGTACAGGCCTCTATTCGCCAAGTCGACTTGCCCAAAGAAATGCAGCAAGCCATGGAAGCACAAAAAAAGGCGGACGCCAACAAGTTGGCTGCTATTGAGCAAGCCCAAGGGGCCAAAGAAGCGGCCATCTTAGAATCGGAAGGGGCACGTCAGGCGGCCATCGCCCGGGCCGAGGGAGAAAAGCAGTCATTGCTCTTGCGGGCCGAAGCCACCCGGCAAACCCGCGCCATGGAAGCCGAAGGCGAGGCGCAAGCCGTCATACGCCTGGCCGAGGCGCAAGCCCAAGCCGTCAAAGTGGTGAATAACGCCATGTTAGATCTCGCCGACGATCAGGAACACGGATGGAACGATGAGCGCATGCGCACGGTACTCCAGCTAAAGCAGATGGAAACGCTGGCGGCCATCGGCCAGTCACCGGCGACCAAGATCGTGTTGCCGGCCGAGTTGCAAAATCTTGGCGGAATAATTACCGCCATCCAAGGGCTCAAAGACTAGCGTAAAGTTAAGGCAAAATCCCGGGAACTGTTCCCGGGATTTTTATGTTATCGCCGTCCGACTATTAGATGTGGTACTTGGCCAATCGCGCGTTGGTCTCGTTCCAATCTACATTCTTCATAAAAGCATCTAAATAGGGGGCGCGCTTGACGCCATAGTCTATGCCATAGGCATGTTCGTAGACGTCCAGGATAAGCAACGGATAGGCTCCCCACGGTACCCCCACATTGTGGGCATCTTGTCCGTAAATGTGGAGCTTCTGGTCATCCAGATCGTAGGCGAGCACCACCCAGCCACGCACCGCCAGACCCGTGGCCTTGAACTCCGTCTCAAATTTTTGATAGGAGCCAAAGTCACGGTTAATGAGCTCTAAGATTCGCCCCGTGGCTTGTCCTCCCTGGCCACCGAGGTTGTCAAAGTACCACTCATGGAGCTTGGTCCCGTTGAGGCAAAAGACTTCCTCCGTCTTCAGACCTCGGAGCTCACTATAGGATTGGTTAGCCGCGGCATAGTCGACCGTTTCCATCTTGCCCCGGATCTCGTT
>JAKAAL010000329.1 GCA_021802375.1 Bacillota bacterium
GCCATAATAGTGCCTTTGCATCCAATGCCCAGTCCCCACATCGCGTCCTCGGTTAAATCATAATGTCGCACCGCGGGTCGCATTGAAGCCATGGCTTCTTCCGCATAATGATATAGATCCCCCTCCAAGCACCCACCACTGAGGGTCCCATACATTTCTCCGTCACTGGCCATCATCATTTTTGCCCCGGGACGACGGTAAGCGGACCCGCGAACTGAAACCAAAGTCAATAGGGCGGTACGAACTTTTCGCTGTTCAGCCCGCTCCATAGCCGCCCAAATCTGCTGCGCTTCTCGTATTGATGACATGACCCACCTCTATTACTTTAACGACGTTTAGCCTCTTTCACTAACGAAGAGAAAAACTGACTAACCACCATTTGTGCTACGCCGGACATCACTCGTTGCCCAAGTCCCTCACTATCGTCGGCAGATTCCCCTTCCCCCTGAAAATGAACATCGGTGCTCTGTAGGTCTAGCGCTGTTAAGGTGACTGCTAAATTTATTGTCACCTCCCCTTTGGGTCCTTGTCCTGCTATTATCATACGATAAGATTTTGGAGGATTTGCATCAACTATACGAATGGACCCGTGATATCTCGCTTTTAACGGTGCTACACCCCACTCCACGTCCGCCCGATACACACCTGATTCCGTTTCTACCAGACTCTTTAATCCGGGCATGGTGCGAATCAGCACTGCCGGGTCGGTTAAGTAAGTGTACGACTGGTGCATGGGAATCTCTAATGTTTTGTGGCTATCAAACTCCACGCGACTTCCCCTCCTGCATAAATTTATTATCAACCTCGGGCATCATATTTTCCACCCTTGACGACAAACCAATAAAGACTAGACGAAACTCTCCTGTTCCATGACACTATATACGGAAGAAAGGACGGTGGCCCAATGTTTCCACGGCAATTAGAGAAAATTTTTGACCAACGGCTGGAAGCCATTATCGAACCGCGTATGGAACGCTGGCTGCACGAATTTATGACTTCACCGCATGGAGAAGCGGTTATTTCCGATATATTGGCGGAGACCATCTTTGCCTGGATGAAACCCGGAGCCTCAGATGCGGACAACTACTTGGAAAAAATTGTGTTGCAACTGGTTAGCCGATTGCGAAACCAACCGGGATTTCGCGAAAAGGTCGCACAGGCGTTAACCTCAGAATGGTAGCCCTAGCGGAAGTTTCCTGGTTAACTCGGAACTGATCAGCAAATGCCTTGCGTAGCATGGGGCTACGGTGACCCAGATATATTATCGGGTATGCGAAATTTGTGATGGATTGTTACATGGTACTTGACGCGGCAATGCCAAAACGGATTTTGTGATGGCTCCAAGCAAACACCAGTATATTGATGGGTTCCTCAACCGGACCTGTTAATGCATTGAAGGGCCGACGTACGGTATTCGCGCCGTTAAGTGTGACTCGAGACGGGATGTGGTGTTATATCAGAAGTACTAGGGTGGTGCAGTCCCTCCACCCCTTTGGGTTGATGGCATGATGGCTAGCCGAACGCGTCTACACTAAATCGGCTACGTGACAACTCGGTATTCTTCTATCACGGAAACCGCAAGCGGGACTTTGGGGTCCAGGCTCTGTCCCGATCGCGATCCCGGTTTAAGACTCGTTTTTGGAAACAATATGGTTCCGACACCTAAAACAAGCGCTGCCAAACGAATGCGTGGGATGCCACAGACCCGGCACCGGCGCGTACCAGCCGATCTCAGCTGGTACGCGCCGTTTTTAGGGACTGGCCAGCTTTCCGCTAAAACTTAGAATACTCGAACCATCAGGGTATTTGCCCCTTGTTCATGCACCATAAGGAGCGTTCCAACCGGAACATGGCTTAACGTGGCGCCCGTGTGATGGGGCCACACGACGTGAACAGTTTGGTTGCTCAGTGTGATGGTGTCACTACCCAAACGATTGGAGACGACGAGATTTTGGGCACTGTCCGAAACTAATTTGCCGACCACCATATGCTGCCCTAGTGCCCTGAGTCGATGTCGCGGTGCCGGCATCACGGCTAAGGGAACTTGTGTGGCTGGATTAAGCCAAATGATCACGCGTCGGCCGGTATGGAGTTTAGCTAACCACTTGGCACTGGACATTGCCGATTCGGTGATGGTGATACTGGGATTGCTTGAGGTTTTGACCGTCAAAATTCCGTTTTGATTGGACACCACCGTGGCGGCTGTTCGCGTCGGGAGCGCCGCAACGCCTTCCATGGTCACCGTAGTGCCGGATCGTGTTCCAAAGATCATTACCTTAGTGTTGGCCGTTAGCGCGGTCAACCCCAACAAAGTGGGGGCCGACCCTGCCAGAGTCACGGTATGATGGGGATTGACCACTGTCCACCCTGTACCGGAGGCGGTGAGCACACCCTGCGCTACCGGTATTACCTGGAGGTAGTTTCCATGCTGTACTACATGCTGACCAACTTGCAAGAAGCTGGAGGGCACCGAATAGAGACCCGCTCGTACGGTAATGGCGGAAAAATTTAGGGTTTTCACATGTTTGCCACGAGCAATGGTCACCGTGGTACTCGTAACGGCAGTAACATGTCTCAAGTGATGCTGATTATAGTGTTTATCTTTAACCGAGTGCATCGGTCCCAACTTCATCGCGGTGACTGCTCTTGGAACATTCGGATGAGGAGAGGCAGCAAAGGATATGGCTCCCATAGAGAGTACTCCTGTGGTAACAACCCCCGCCATCAGGAGAATTAATGAACGTTTCTTCATAAAAACAAGCCTCCTTATTTTCGTATAATATTGCAGCTTCTGGCAATTAGGATACAGCCATTTCCTGAAGTCTACCCTAAGTTTCGCTTAACTCAACATTAAACCCCTCGCTATGCGTGGGAGAACTGAATAGGAGAAGGCGTGAGGCATGATGGAAAAGTCCTCCGTTGCTATAGGGAAAAATGGTTTCGCCAGCCAATTCTCAAGCCGCAAGCAAAGGAGGACGGTGCCCGTGGGTGCAAACAGTCTATCCCCTACCCGCTGGGATTGCAGTTATCAGATTATATTCATCCCGAAATATCGTCGAAGGGTGTTCTTCAAAGCGGTCAGGAAGGAAATCGGGAACATCCTAAGGACACTCTGTGAGTACAAGGATGTGTGGAGTTGGCGCAAAGAAAAAAAGTAGTCCGGACCACGTGCATCGGTACGCGAGAATACCGCACGCAGCAACTGAGTGTGTCAGAGTTTATGGGATACCTCAAAGGGAAAAGCGCTGATGGTCTTGGATCGCTGTCCGCAACTGAAGCAGGGACACTGGGGTATTAGGTAACTACCGTAGGCTTCAACCAGGATGGTATACTCCTCGTGGTCTGACCCATCCCCAGTTTTGTTTGGTAATTAGGCGGAATAATCCCACGGCCCACACTTCACGCAAAGGAATGGATGGTCCCTCTGTCGAAGTAGTGGGGAGTAACAAACCCCTTGGAGGAGGACCATCATGTTCAAGTTGGCGTCTATCACACAATACTTTGCGACTCACGGAGCCTTGCGCAAATCTCAACGGAACACGTTGGCGGCTCTGGTCTGGGCGTTGATGAACCATCCGATTCTCGGCATGGCGTCTATTGGCCGCAGTCTCGCCATGGCCCGCACCCTGAGTCATCCCCAGTTTCATATCTAAAATAGACAGAATAGTCCGCAAAGGAAATGGTGGCCCTTCTATCGAAGAAGTCAGTACGACCCAACCACTTCGAGGAGGACCACCCTGTTTGATCTTAATCCTATCACAGCATACTTCGCGACACACGGACCGTTGCGCAAATCGCAACGAAACACGTTATCCGCTCTCGTCTGGGCGCTCATGCGCCAGCCTCTGCTGGGGATCGCGGCGATCGGTCATAGCCTCGCCATGGCCCACACCTATTAAGCCCCGAAATGGCAGCGGACACGCGTCTGAAAAGCGTTGTATGGTCGGATTGAGCCGGGGAGAACCGGTGGCAGGAAAATATCGGGACCGTCCTGAAACGAAAGGAAGTCGGCACCAGGGAACAGACGAAAACGATAACCCCCGAATGGAAAGCGCAATGTATTCAGGAAGCGCTCGACATTAGGAATGCGGCGGCCGTTGCCCGCCGCCACGGCTTACCGGTGCGGCTCGTGCAACAGTGGGTGCACGCGGCCACCAAACACGGAGTCGCGGCAGATCCCCGAGCCTTAAAGAAAGCCTGGCAGCAAGCGACGACGGAAAATGCGCAATTGAAGCGGCTGTTGGGCGAAAAGGACTGAGAAATTGCCATTTTGCACCACCTCCTAAAAAAAGCCCCCCGGGCCCCTCTGACCGATGTGAAGTGGCCCATCGGTGGACTCAACGGGGATATCCGCCAACCCGGGTGTGTCGGTGGGCTGGAGTGGCCCGGTCCACGTATTATGCGTGGCGTATACGGCAGCAACGCCCGGCGTCCTGGACGCCGAAACACGCGGGCGGCCGCCCCCGTCCAGGCCTTAGGCGCCTTACAAGGTGCCGTGCGGACACGCCAGACCGATTGGGCCGAGACGCCTCCGGTCATTCGCACCGATTTATCCCGATATCAGGATAAACGGACAATGGCCCGCAATTTATTGCCCAGGCGTGGGCTGAGTGCTGTGAGGCCTTAGGGCTGGCCCATGAACGCATTCCGAACGCCACGCCCAACAAAAATGCCCACATCGAATCCCGGCATAGTCTGCTGGAAGCCGACTGTTGGCGGAATCAGGTCTTTGACACGTTCGCGGAGGGGTATACGGTCACGGCCGAGTGGATTCGGTTTTACAATGAGCGTCGCATGCATGGAAGTCTGCACGATTGGTCCCCTGCCCAGTATTATGCCGGGTGTCGGGCCGGCACGGCCCCGCCCATTAAGGCGGTGCATTGTTAGGGGACACAACGCCCGACACGGGTCTAGCGCTCCGCTCTTGGCGGCGCCGTGGCAGCCCGCTTTTGGCCTTAAGACAACAGCCTAGCATGCCCGTACTCTCCCAATTCATCCAGTATTTAACTGGGAATTGCCACTGGGGAATACCAACGCTTTTTTTGAGGAAGCGTAAATTGATATACACCAGACAGCAGGACGATTTCGAGTCCAGTACTGTCTTAGGGTTCGCCTAGCAACCTCGTGCTGGTCGCGGTCCCCCCTCTTTTTCATCCACAACTTTAGGTCGTCGCAAATAGTGCTTGTCAAGATGCGTTTTTGGCATGATCAACAGCACAGGTTGAAGTTTTAAAAATCTCTTCAGGGTACGCCATCCCTGAGAATGATATATCGACATCAAGATGGCTAAATAAATCCACATCGACCACTTTTGCCACCCGTGAATTTTAACTCGCATAAACCCCAATTTCTCGATGGCGCTTGATGCGTCAAGCAGCGTAATACCACCCACCGCCAACACATCGTGATATTTAGGATTGGTGGCCACAACATCGGCCACGTCCGTTAATCCGCGTAAAACCGCATGAAACGCTCTTAGCCCGCCTGTCGCATTTTTGCTCAACTGCGCCAAAGCGGGATTGCCAAAATGTATCTCCGCCATAGGATCTCCGGGGCTTAGGGTAGTTCCATCAGTTAAAACGAGTCGAGGCCCGCGAAACCGAATACGCCCCAGTCTTAATACCGGGTCTCCCCCTAGCGATGACGGCACGGTATCAATATCCCAACCCTTGCTA
>JAKAAL010000330.1 GCA_021802375.1 Bacillota bacterium
TATCTGCGGCTTTTTTCTCTGCCATCCGATGTTTATAGCCTACCTATGAGGTATTGAAACACCTCAAGTTCTATCGGTTCGGGCATGATAGTTTCCGTTTATAGCCTACCTATGAGGTATTGAAACACTTCAATAGCCGACCAAAGAAACCTGTAATCCCTCCCGTTTATAGCCTACCTATGAGGTATTGAAACGATACAGTGTACCGCTAGCGAGACACGATGTCAATCAGTTTATAGCCTACCTATGAGGTATTGAAACTGCCGCAGGCGCTCTACTTCTTCAACCCGGCCCTCTAGTTTATAGCCTACCTATGAGGTATTGAAACCCCTATTTTTGCCTCGCATGGCATACTCTCAGACGGTTTATAGCCTACCTATGAGGTATTGAAACTTTGAGATACTGTCGCCAATAGGCCCACCGGCTGGGTTTATAGCCTACCTATGAGGTATTGAAACCGCTCGATCTGCTAGCCTGTATGCTAACGCTTCTCCAGTTTATAGCCTACCTATGAGGTATTGAAACTAGGGCTTCCCAAGAGCCTGATTGATTGCTCTGGCCTTGTTTATAGCCTACCTATGAGGTATTGAAACTGCTTAGTTCCTGTCCTTTTTCCTCTTAGTGCTATGCTGTTTATAGCCTACCTATGAGGTATTGAAACTTTGCAAGTGGGACGGACACGTTCCCCATCCTTAGGTTTATAGCCTACCTATGAGGTATTGAAACCTTCGAGGATGCGCAACGGAACCTTCAGAGGGAATTGTTTATAGCCTACCTATGAGGTATTGAAACCGCGATTGTGACATCGGTAGGGGGAATGAGATGAGGTTTATAGCCTACCTATGAGGTATTGAAACTTTCATTCATCCCCACCTCATGGGCGGGTCATCCCCGGTTTATAGCCTACCTATGAGGTATTGAAACCCGATGAAGCGGTGAGTATGTTGGACGTATCCGTTCGGTTTATAGCCTACCTATGAGGTATCGAAAGCAGTTTTCCGACGCTTCGCAAAATCATTTCACTAGTTGATACTTGCAAAACGTCAATATAAAGATATATCATATGACGATAATATATTATGTGGAATTGTGGCTAAGATTAATGGAAGGGGTCGAACATTGCGATTACGCCTGAGCCTGGCTTGGCCATCTTCACCAATGATTCCGATCCACTATCATTCGCTGATTCAAGCGGCCGTCTACCATACTCTGGAGCCGCCTTTAGCTTCATTTATTCACGAACATGGCATTCGTTATCAAACGCGACAGTTCCGCTTATTTACTTTTTCGCGTATTCTAGGTGCCTATGAATTGTCACCCGACAAGCATCGGATACGGTTTTCCTCTCATAGCGGAATAATTATTTCATCCCCTATTGATAGGATTTTACAGTCGCTTGCCAAGCGTCTACTTGAACATCCAATCCTGCAAGTTGGATCCGTGCAAGCTGCGGTGACCGACATTCATGCAGAAACGCTCCCGGCCCTGACCGACAATGTCGTACGCCTTCGAACTATGTCGCCGATTGTCGCGTACAACACCATGCAACGCCTGGACCAAAGAAAATATACCCTTTATCGCGATCCCAGCGACCCTGAATTCACTCGGCTGTTGAGTGAGAATTTGCATCACAAATTGGCTGGGTTGAGTGAATGGGCAGGCCAGCCTGTCCCTAAGCTCTCGGACCAACCGCTCAGGATCCTTTCCCATCACAGCCAGCTGCGAATCCTCAAATACCGAGATATTATCATCAAAGGGTATGATGGCATCTTCACCATCGTCGGAGACCCGGTCTTGTTGCAACTCGGGTTGGAGTCTGGCATAGGGTCAAAAAATTCTCAGGGGTTTGGTTGCGTGACCCGTCTGGCGACGCCCGCGACAACACCTAAGGAGGCCAGTTTCGATGCTTCAGGACATGCGCCGACTCGCGTTGGACTATCTTAATCAGGAACTGCATTCGGACGACGGTGACCCGGACGTCGAAGGCTGGTATCGCCACTTGCACGCGACTGATAAGGCGAGGCTATTCCCGTACTTGGTCGAACCCGGGGAGCGGGTGCCTCAAGTCTACATCCTTGAGCAGATTGGGCGTGACCTGTTGGGCATTCAGGTGCAAGACGTGGTCTCGTCCTCGAGTGGATCAGGGTGCCCAGCGTCTGCCCTTCCATTTCTGAAACCTACCGGTTCGCAGAGTGCTGCCGTGGGCCCAGTGCTCAAACGAACATATTCTCGAGACAAAGGTGGAGGGCCCAGCGCGAAAATTAATCGCACTACCATGCAATCCTTTCGCGAACTTGCTCAGTCGCAGAACGCATGGGGAAGCTACTTCCGCGAGGTGCTTGAGATACTCGATCTCCCCCGGTTGCGCCTGCTTGACGATCGGCTAATCGCGTGGGGAGAGCAATATGATAATCCGCTTGAAGCCGTCGTATCGAATATCGGGCCCCAAAGTAACACGGTATTTGTCGCCGTGCGCGTTGCCACCGGTGAACTTCCTGGGGAGGATGCACGTTATCTTTCCTACCTGTCGGATGTGGTATTGGCGGGCGACCGATATACCACCGGCGAAACGCCGGCTGCCCTCGGTCAGACCTGCTCGTTATGTGGGGTCACGGACGCCGTTGTGTATTCCAATGGCGTCAAGGGAGCCGGGGTCAACATGGTCAATGCCGACAGAGAGGGCTCGTTTCCTAGCGTTCGTGTCGACAATGCTTGGAAGCGTTATGCCGTGTGTGCGCCTTGTGCAGATCTACTGTTCGTTTTTCAAGCCCACGTCCTAAAAAAATCAGCGCGGGGAGATCGTCGCCCCTTGACTGAATCCGTCTGTGGCGCCAAGGCGCTCATTATCCCTGCCTTGGCGCCAACGGTCTCGCTCGAGGATAGCCGCGAAGTGCAAAACACGATTAAGCAGTATCTCCACGAACTCTCCGATGACGTCGAGATCACGGAGGAATACCTCTTGGAGACATTGAAAGATGTCTCCGGCATCTTATCCTTTACTATCCTCTGGGCCACTGTTGGACAAAACATCGAGAAAATCACGGGTTCGCTCACCCACGTCTTGCCCAGTCGCTTGCGATCCCTTTCACGATTTAACAGCACCTTTCCCCAAGCCATTCATCCTCTGTTTCCGGAGGCGTTGGCCAAGGGCCACTATCTGTCTCCCAAACTCAATCTCGATATTTTACATCCCTTGTTTTACCGTCCAGGGCCTCATAGCAAATCGCTCAACCAGAGTGCCAATCTCTGGAGGTTAAAGCGGGCAGTCGCGGAATCAGTGTATCACGGACAGTTGATGGAATCGAAGCGCTGGTGGGACGAATGGATGGTAACTGCTCAAGCCTACTGGGATGATGCCGTGGCAACCAAAGATGGGTATAAGAGCCTGCTGTGGGCGTACGACCGTAAAGAACGCCATCAAATGTCGACCGCCCGTTGGATTCAACGAATCGCGCAATTTGTTTGGTATCTGCAACAACCAGAAGTGGAGGTATATCCAATGCCTAATCAGACGTTTGAACCGACTCTACCGAGTTTGAGACCGTACTTCGGTCGTGAGAGCGGGATTGATTCCAAAGAAAAGGCATATGCGTTTGTGCTCGGCATTCTTTACGGGAAAGTGATGGAAATTCAAGGAGCGCGCGGCGTCAATGTAGGTAGCAACGCGCTGACGTGGCTCAAACGCTTGACCCTCAAGGGAGATGATTTGCCTGAGCTTTACGTAAAAATCCGCGAAAAATTATTGGCTTATGAGGCCGAAGCTAATCCGGATATCCGCGCGGTCTTGGGTGAATTAGGCCAACTGGCTACTGAACTCGGCGACCGCATCCGTTTAGATGCGATTTTGACTAGCTACTATCTATTGCTAGGGCAATCAATGACCACTAAGGTCCTCCCGTCCCGGGCCAAAAAAGGAGAACAAACACCGTGAACATGCCAACCTCTGAGGTACCTGCCTTATCCAATCGCCGCGAGCTCTTGTTCCTTTATGACATCAAGATGGGAAATCCCAATGGCGATCCAGACGAGAACCGCCCGCGAGTGTTGCCCGACGGCACCTACTACGTAACGGATGTCCGTCTCAAGCGGTTCGTGCGCGATTACTTTAAACAAAAGGGCTTGGACATTCTGGTCGACAATATTGAAGGGAAGACGACCAACTTGACCGGACGTATCGTGCACTACCTGCAAGCCCACGGGTTAAAGCTGGCAGATGGCCCGGACCTGGTCAAGATCCTCCTCGACGCGTTTATCGATGCCCGGCTATTCGGGAGTTCCCTGGCATTTAAAGCCGAACCCGTGAAGGATTCTGCTGGCAAGGCACAGAACTATGCACCCAAGCCGGAACCGAAGACCTTGACCGGAGCGGTGCAATTTAACATGGGCGAGGTTCTGCACCAAGCAGAGGCCGTCGACATCCACGGAAGCTCGGTTTTTGCCAGCGATTCGGGGAACACCCAAGGAACCTTCACCTCCTTTTACGGGCTCCGCTACGCCCTCATCGCATTTTCTGGGGTGGCCAACCAATACTCTGCCGCCTTGTCGTCCATGACCCCTTTCGATTACGACCGCCTGATGCTCGGACTATGGAATGGCGTGCGCTCTGCCGCCAATACCCGGTCCAAGGTTGGGCAAGTACCTCAACTCCTGGTCAGCGTCGAATACCACCCGGGAGAAGAGTTTCAGTTTGGCCGCCTGCACGACTACGTCAAAACCGAATCTCGAAACGGAAAGCCGGCGCTAGAATGGGCGTCTCCGGACGACTATGTGGTCAATCTCCAGCTACTATGCGAACGTCTCGGCGGACAAGCCTCTAAAATCAGCACGATTCGTTACAGCCTGTCGCCGGACCTTCATCTCGCCGAGCCAGTTCCTTCAGATTGGCAACCGTTTGATGCCAATGCGTGGATGTGACCGTGGTGGATACCATCGTTCGCTTTCGCTTGTCCGGTCGCTTCGCTCATTTCGCTCGTGCCGAGACCCAGACCACCATTCTTAGTTATCCAGTCCCGCCCCGGACCGCCATATTGGGGCTCATTGGGGCGGTTTTGGGACTAGCTAAAGACGAAGCTCCTGTGGTGCTTGACCCCTGTGACATTGCCGTCGCAGGGCTGGCAGCAAGATCCCATTGGCATACCGCCAAACTCCGCAAGGACCCTCCGGAGGCCCTGCCCCGCCAGGTAAAGTCCAGCCAGACCATTGACAAAGCCACGAAACCAGAAAAAGCCAGCCTGATTATTCAGGAGTGGCTGTGGCATCCTGATTACACGGTGTGGGCAAGACTTCCGGCTCCCTACCACACCGAGTTCGTTGGTCGTCTAAGACAGGGCCGGTGGCATTTTTCTCCCTGTTTGGGTCTATCCGAAATGCTGGCTAGCATTTCGGAAGTCCATGAGGCTTCGGTCGCCGGATTACCGCCTGCGGTCTACCCGGTTCGCTCGGTGCTGTTATTATCATCAGCCACCGTCGACGTGGCCTACGCCTTAGAACGTTCGATGGGTCTGCACATCGTGTCGATGCCTCGCACCGTAACGCCAAATCGGGTATTTAGCCACCAGGCATATGTCATGGAGACCCAGGGTATGGCTATTGTCGCGGAAACCGCGGCCGCCTACCAAGTCGATGACGAGGTGATCATGTTTTTATGACCGCACTCCGCTCACATCCACATCTTA